>JABXHO010000051.1 GCA_013373595.1 Flavobacteriales bacterium
TGTTGATTTCAGTTTTTGCCAAGTTCTAGGAAACGACTGTTCATCACTTGCTAAATCCAATATATTTTCTATTTCCTAGCATTTGGCAACAATCAGTATTTGTGTTTCATTCTTTCACGCGTTGATTTCCGTTCTTGCCAAGTCCTAGGAAATGGTCGACTCCAATAACCACCAAATCCCCCACAAGAAATAACCGTACCTTTACAACTCAATTGTAACAGTGATCACTTCGGTGCGTTTATTGTATAGATAATAGTATGAAACAACTGATTCTCTTCGCGGTATTGCTATGTTCCTTTTTTTCAATTGGACAAGTTACGTTCAGCACCACCAAGCATGATTTTGGTGATCTTGAACCATATTCCCCGCGTTATGTCGATCTGAAATTGACCAATGTTGGGCAAAAGCAGGAGTGGTTGCTCACCGTCAAAAAAACGGCAGAAGTAAGCTACATTGTTTCCAAACAAATTATGGAGGTCGATAGCTCGATCATTATACGTTTACATGTAAACCCGAACCGAAAAGGGCGATTTAACTATACAGTGGAAGTATTTACAAGCGATCGAGCTGAAGCGGTCAAGGTAAAACTGACAGGAAATCTCTCAGAGTTACCGCAAGACGGGGCAAATATGCTCACGCAATGTCCTTCATTTTCTGATCGTCCGGGTGGAAGAAATCCCAACCAGTTTGACTTAACGGTAGTCACTATCGATAAGGAAACCAAAGAGCCACTTAGCAAATCGAGTGTAACACTGATTCAAAATGGAGAGCCAATTTGGGTGAAGGCAACAGATAAAAAAGGAAAAATTGTAAAGGACGCGACGCTCGGATTAAGTTATTTCTATGCGACGCACGATGGTTATTTTCCTGCTGAATTGGGAGCTTACGTCAACTTCAAACGCAATTATGTAGTGGTAGAATTAGAGAAGGATAATACCGTTCTTCCACCCGATCCGCCCATCGATATTGCTGTAGTTGACCCTCCAGAAGAGGAAGTAATTATTGAAATTGAGGAGGAAGAGGAAGTGGAGACGCACCTCGAAGAAGAGTTGGTTATTCCTGATGACACACCGATTGTCGCGGAAGCACCTCCAGCATTCAACGAATTGGACCCCGAAGATTTTTCCGAAACACATTTCAACCCTATTAATGTAGTGTTTGTATTAGACGTGTCTTCGTCGATGAGCGGCGCAGACAAAATGGAGTTGATGAAGTATTCACTTTATCAGTTAACAGATATGTTGCGTCCACAGGATAAAATTGGAATAGTGACGTATTCATCGAAAACACGAGTTTTGCTGAAAACCACAACAGGTGATAACAAAGAAGAAATCAAGGCGATCGTGAAAAAACTAAGGCCAGGAGGGTATACTGCCGGAGGAGCGGGAATTAAGTCAGGATATAAGTTGGTGAACCGTGCTAAGATCGACGGTGGTGTAAACCATGTAATTGTAATTACGGATGGTGCGTTCAATCGAAGCTCCGATGATTACAAGAAATACGTTCGAAAATACAAGCGAAAAGGAATCAATCTTTCTGTTGTGGGAATCAAAAACAAAGAGAAAGATGAAGTTGAAATGAAAGATGCGGCAAAGCTAGGAGGCGGAAATTACATCCCGATTTTTAAATTGATAGATGCGCAACATAATTTAAAACAAGAGATTCGTGCGCTGACATTTAAACATCAGCCGTGATTGTAACCAACCTCAAAGTAGAATTTACCGTCTACTGAATAAGGAAATCAACCCGTAGGTCTAAAGTCCTACGTCCAAAAACAATATGAAAACACAGGCCATGAAGCAATTTTTTGTCGTTCTACTCATTGCAAGCACTTCTCTTTTAACAAGCTGTAAGAAAGGTGGATTTACTCAGTTTGATATGGATTATGAAGCGTCTGTGGTAATTCAAAATGGAACAGGAGTGAGTGTGCCATTCACGGTTTTAACACCCGATATCGAATCCAATTCTGAGTCAGAGTTTGAAGTAAATGACACACGTAAGGACAAAATTGAAGAGATTCGCCTGACAAAAATGCGATTGGAAATTACTTCTCCTCCCGGTATGGAATTCGATTTTTTGAAAGACATTGAGCTGTTTATTTCTGCTGATGGTCTCGATGAAATTCTATTGGCATACATCTACGATATGGACAATTCCGTTGGAAGTTCGATTAATGTTACCTGTTCCGAAAGCGATTTTCAGGAGTACATCAAGAAAGATAAATTCAAGCTTCGAGTGAGAACAGTTTCTGATGAATACAATTTGAGCGATGTGGAGATCAAAATCTTTAGCACCTTCAATGTAGATGCAAAATTGATTGGTAAGGCGTAATCCCTACGCTAATGTCGTCTTATATTTTATTGCCCTTTCAGGAAAACAATCCGATGGTTGTGTAAATTATGGAATTGTGGTTAGCTTTAATCACTCCAAAACAAACACATACCATGAAATTACTCGCTGTACTTTTTGCCTTTTCAGTCTTACTTTCTTGTGGAACAACATCTTCTGATCGAGAAGAAACTCGTGCCGAAACAGCTCACGATTATACTCAATTCGTAGATCCATTTATCGGAACAAGCAAAATGGGACATGTGTTCCCCGGAGCGACAGCCCCATTCGGAATGGTTCAGTTGAGTCCACAAACGAATTTTGAGGTGATGTTCAACGAAGACGGAAGTTACAACAGTGCAACTTATGAGTATTGCGCGGGTTATCAGCACAAGGATTCCACCATTCTTGGATTTGCGCACACGAATTTGAGCGGCACTGGACATTCAGATTTAGGTGATTTCTTAGTGATGCCAACAACGGGTGAGCTTACGTTGGAACCGCTTCAAGACGGTAAGGGAAAGAAGGGCTTCTATTCGGTGTTTTCTCATGATGACGAGATAGCCTCACCTGGATATTATTCGGTTGATTTGAAGAGTTATGACATCAAAGCCGAATTGACTGCAAGTGAGCGCGTGGGCTTCCATAAATACACATTCCCGAAGTCGGACAGTGCTCACATCATTTTGGATATGGTGTACAATGTTTACCATTACGACGATAAGAACGTTTGGACCTTCATTCGCGTAGAAAACGATTCGGTTGTTACTGGATATCGCCAAACAAAAGGATGGGCGCGAGATAGAAAAGTATTTTTCGCGATGCACTTCTCGAAACCTTTCGAGAGCTACGGACACAAAAGGTATGATCAAGTAAAGTATGATGGATTCTACCGACAATTCAATCAAGGAGAAAATTTCCCTGAAATGGCTGGAAAGGATATTCGAGCCTATTTCAATTTTGATACGGAAGAAGGAGAAGAAATCAAGATTAAATTCGCGCTTTCTTCTGTGAGTTCGGATGGAGCGTTGAAAAATTTAGAAGCGGAGATTCCACATTGGGATTTTGAAAAAACGAGAGAGGAAACCAAGCAAAAATGGAATAAGGAACTCTCTAAAATTGAAGTAGAAACATTGAACGAAAAGGATAAAATCAATTTCTACACAGCGTTGTACCATACAAATTTGTCACCGATACTCTATGAAGATGTTGACGGGCAATACCGAGGGTTAGATCAGAATATTCACGTATCGGAAGGCTTTACCAATTATACGGTTTTCTCACTTTGGGATACCTACAGAGCGCTGCATCCCTTGTTCAATATCACGCAACCCGAACGCAATAACGATATGATAAAGTCGATGTTGGCGCATCACGACCAAAGCGTTCACAACATGTTGCCAGTTTGGAGTCACTACGCCAATGAGAATTGGTGCATGATAGGCTATCACTCTACTTCTGTTATCGCGGATGCCGTCGTGAAAAATGTGGGTGATTTTGATAAGAACAGAGCGCTAACTGCTTCGGTGAATTCTGCGAGTGTTCCTTATTTTGATGGGTTGGGTAATTACATGAAGTACGGTTATGTCCCAGACGATCGAAGTCATTCATCCGTTTCCAAAACACTTGAATATGCTTACGATGATTGGTGTATTGCACAAATTGCGGATAGATTGGGCAATGAAGCGATAAAAAAGGAGTTCATGAAGCGATCAGAATATTATCGCAATGTGTATGATGCTGGAAGTGGATATATGCGTCCGCGACTAGCGAATGGCGAGTTTCGTTCAAATTTCGATCCGATGGATACACACGGGCAGGGATTCATAGAAGGAAATGCATGGAATTATGGATTGTATGTACCACAAAACATCAATGAGATGGTGAAGTTGATGGGCGGCAAAGTGCGATTTACGGAGCATTTGGATTCTTTGTTTACAATGGGCATCGAAGAAAAGTACATTGCGAAACATGAGGACATCACGCGAGATGGAATCATTGGGAGTTATGTGCATGGAAATGAGCCTGGGCATCACATTCTTTACTTGTACAATTGGACAGGACATCCTGAGAAAACACAAGAACGTGTTCGTATGATCATGGAGACAATGTATGCACCAACGGTAAATGGTTTGTGTGGGAACGATGATGCGGGACAAATGAGCGCATGGTATGTTTTTAGTGCACTCGGTTTTTATCCCGTTACGCCTGGATCACCGAACTATGCGTTGGGAAGTCCGCTCGTTAAAGAAGCGAAGATTCATTTGAATAATGGGAAAATACTCACCATTAAAGCGAGGAATCAAAGTGCGAAAAATGTTTACGTAAAAAGTGTTTCTGTGAATGGGAAAAAACGAGTTGGAAACACTATTTCTCACGATGACATCATGAATGGAGGAATCATTGAGTTTGAAATGACAAGCTCGCTTGCGAGGTAGTTTTAAAGTGAAGAAGGCTTTTACCATGCGAATGGTGTGCACGTAAACCACTTCTTTTCGAAGGATTTAATTTGAAATTTGAGTCGCTTATCCCCCTTTGTAGAAGCCGCGTTGCCAAATCCTAGGAAATGGAAAATTAAACCAAAAAAGCTCAAAGATCATTGCCCATCGTCTTCGAAAAGAAAACGCGGTTCGGATCAATTTGCGCCTCAAGTACTTTTAGAAATTCCTCGCGTTCTTCATCTTGAATACAATCCGTAGGGAAGGATAACTGCAACCCTTTGATGTAATCAAAATAAGTTGTTTGCTGATGAGCACTAATCTTGCGTAAACCGGAGTAATACAATAAAATCACCTCACGATCGGCAACAATTACTGCTTTAGAAGAAACGCCAACGCGGTAACGACCATTTCGTCCCGCTATGGCAAAAACAATATTATCCAATGAACCAATTAAAAACGCAATGCACGGAGCCAAAGCGTCGTCACATACCGCATAAAGTGCAAGACCAACAGAAGTCATTACCATCGCCTCCAAAAGAAGGTAGACACGCACCCGCGATTTTCGTTCCTTACTGACTTCAGCGTTCCATTTGAATTTTTTGACTTGATTTACGATGCGCATTCCCATCCATCTACGAATGGAGCGACGCAAAATCACAATCATGATCAAGAGCCCAAGTCCCAAGAAAACATACTCCTTGTGCGGCATGTTGTTTCCTGAAATTTTGAACATTTCAATCGGAAGGTCGAACCCTACGAAAATGGCAAGTGCCATTGTTGGTAACAACAAAAGGCCGAGCGCTATGTTAATGGATTTATTCATTCGGAATCATCTTCATTTTCTTGCGAAGTGACAAAATTTTGTCTTGTGCGCGCTTCACCTTTTTCTCAACGTCTTTTTTCAAGGCATCAGCACCCTTGCTATTCGCAAAAAAGCCAAGGTTGTTTTCCAGTTGGTGAATTTCTTTTTGGAGATTGTCAATTTCCTTGCGGATATCCATCTTGGCATCACGAAGCAAACGAGATGAATTCGGACTCGCTTTTAATGTGTCAAGTTTCGCTTCAAAGAGTACTTTTTCTTTTTCCGCTCCTTCCATCTTCAGTTTTCCGTAATGCTCATCCATGGCAGATTTAAACGCTTTGTAAGTGGCGTCTTTATCTTTCATAGGTACTTTACCGATGGAATTAAACTCAGTAGAGAAGTTCTTCAAATCTGCGAGTGCCGTTGATTTATCTTCAGTAAGCGTATACGCCTTGATTTTCTCTAACAAAGCATTTTTCAAGGCCAAATTGCCTTCGAATTCGGCATCTTTTTCCGCAAAGTGCTTTTCACGTGCATTGAAGAACGTGTCACAAGCAGCACGGAAGTTTTTCCAAAGCTTTTGCTCGTTTCTACGTCCAGCATGCCCAAGTTTCTTCCAATCTTTCTGAAGTCCCACTAACTTGTGTGCCGTTTCCTTCCAGTCGGTTGAATCTTTCAACTCATTGGCACGATCAATCAAAGCTTGCTTCTTCTGTGCAACAGCATCAAACTTACTATTGAGCACATCATAAAATGCCTGTTTTGCATCGAAGAAAATATCGCATTCTTTTCTGAACGCTTTCCAGATTTGCTCGTTTTCCTTTCGAGGACCGGCCCCAATCGTTTTCCAAGTTTTTTGAACTTCAAGAATTTTAGCCGTGCGATTTTCCCAGTCTTTTCGCTCAGTTAAGCTCTCTAAATCTTGTACAAGCGGCTTCACTTCTTCGATGAGCGCTTGCTTTTGTTCCATGTTTAAACGCTGCTCCTCACGGCGATCTTCGTAATGACGATTAATGCGATTGTAAAGCGATCGAACTTCAGTCCAATACGATTCTTTCAACGTTTCCCACTCTTCATTCGGAACAGGTCCAATCCCATCCCATTCATTTTGGATACGTTTTAAGTTCGTTTCAATTTCCTTAATCGATTCTTCTTTCTGAAGTGCCTTTAATTGCTCGATAACTTCCTGCTTCATCTGGTGATTGCGGTGGAAGTCGTGATCCTTAAGTTGCTTGTAAATGTTGATGTTGTAGAAGAAATCCTCTAACAATTTCGAGTATTCTTTCTGTACATCTGAACGTTTATCTCTTGGAATATCTCCAATCACGTTCCATTTCTCTTGAATCTCTTTGAATGAGGCGAAGGCTGCTCCAATATTCTCTTCGGAAGTGACCACTTTCTGAAGACGTGTAATTAACTCACGTTTCTGACGGAGGTTTTCAGATTCAATTGCATTTCGAGCATCGATGGCGGCTTTTTTTCGCGTTTTGTAGGCGTCGTACAGTTGGTAGAAAGCCTCTTTTCCGAAGTCTCCTTCCATTTCTGGAACCGCCTCACCACGCTCCTCAGCTTCTAACTGAGAAACTTGAAACTTGCGTTCTTCCTCTAGGATGTAGTCGTCAAATTTTCCACGCAATTCATTTACGTCACGACTTACTGCCAACACATCTTCGTGTGCTGATAACTCCTCCAATTGTGCAATGAAATCTGTATTCTCCATCTTCAATAATTTAGCTGATCACCTGAGTGATTTCGAAATTTGCTAAAGAAACAAACTGCGCAATACGCGCGTCCAAATCTTCTTGAGTAATGTTTTCTAATTGTTCTGTTCCAAATTTCTCAACGCAGAAAGAAGCCAATGCTGATCCGTGAATCATGGCACGCTTCATGTTTTCAAATGAATGGTCGTCTGTGCTTGAAATGTACCCCATAAATCCTCCGGCGAAGGTGTCTCCAGCTCCTGTTGGATCAAATACTTCTTCCAAAGGAAGTGCTGGCGAGAAGAATACATTTTCTCCATGGAACAACAACGCTCCGTGTTCACCTTTTTTGATGATGAGGTATTTTGGACCCATTGCGCGGATCACTTTTGATGCTTTCACCAATGAATATTCTCCTGAAAGTTGACGAGCCTCTTCATCGTTGATGATCAAAATGTCAATCATTGAAATCGTTTCTTTCAAATCATCCATTGCGATATCCATCCAGAAGTTCATGGTATCCATCGCGATCAATTTTGGACGTTTTGTCAAACGCTCAATCACTGTTTTTTGAACTTGAGGAGTCAAGTTTCCTAACATCACGTAATCTACTCCTTGGTACGCATCAGGAATAATTGGATCGAAGTGTTCCAACACATTCAACTCTGTTACGAGCGTGTCACGAGAGTTCATGTCGTTGTGGTATTTACCTGACCAGAAGAATGATTTCTCTCCTTCTTTGATCTGCAAACCTTCAACGTCAACTCCGCGTGAACTCAATTGATCGATCATTTCCTGCGGGAAATCGTCTCCAACAACGGCAACGATTTTTTGATCTTTATTGTAAAATGAAGCTGCCAAAGCGATGTATGTACCTGCACCTCCAATAATTTTGTCTGTCTTTCCAAATGGTGTTTCAATTGCATCAAAAGCAACGGAACCAACTGTTAATAAACTCATGTGTCCTTTTTAAGATTGCCCCAAAGATATTAAAAACGGGAGGTTGAAACACAAAAGAGGCAAATTGAGTTTTCAACGGTTCCTCCATAGTTTGGGATAAAACGATTTTCTTGAGAGATTTTAACATTCTGTAGCGCTAATTCAGTAACGAAACCCAACAAAAATGCGTTAATAAGTATAGTGCGTTCGGTCAATTTGCGTCTGCGCTTCTCCTAACTTTGTAATATGTGGAAAAAAAGGCTTCTTCGATTTAGTAAATGGTTCTTCGGAATCTTACTGGGTCTAGTACTTTTTATTTCACTCATCCTCTACATGTACAAGGATGAAATCTGTAATGTGGTCATCTCAAAAGCAAATACCTACCTCAAAGCAGAAGTGCATGTTTCGAAGGTTGACCTTACTTTTTGGAGTACATTCCCCAACCTTTCGGTGGATTTCAATGATGTGTTTATCCAAGATCCATTCGAAGGAGCGACCGAACGGGATACACTCTTCGCAAGTGAGATGGTGCGCTTCAAATTCAATCCTTTTGATATCTGGCGCGAAAACTATACGGTTAAATCGGTGGAGGTAAGTCCTGGAACTTTGCAGTTGAAGGTGAATGAAGAGGGAGAGGAAAATTACAATATTCTCAAGGAACAAGAAGAAGACACTACAGCATCAACTCCGGTAGATGTAAATTTGGAATCCATTGAGCTGAACAATTTCCGTGTGTCATATGACAACCGCGCTACGGATCAGTTGTACCGAACGTTTATGAAGGAAACGACACTTTCAGGAGCGTTGAGTCAATCTGTTTTTACAACGAGTGCAACGACCAAGATGCAAATTTTGGAGGCGCGAAGCGGAAAGGTGACGCTACTCAAAAACCAACCTGCGCAACTATCCATCCGCGTAAATGTCAATAGCGATTCAAGTACGGTTGAAATACCACCATCGACCATCTACATTTCTCAATTGCCATTTGCCTTCAACGGAAAAGTGGATAGCTTGGGATATCAATTCAATGTAAATGCAGAAAAGATTGCCATTGCTGATGCCGCTTCACGTTTTTCAGTGGACCAATCGGCTCAGGTGAAAAAATTGGAAGGGAGCGGTTACCTCTTGTTCGATTTGGATGTGGAAGGGAAAAACAAAAGTACTTCACCCGCAACCATTCAGTGCAAATTTGGTGTCGATAATGGGTTTTTGAAAGACCCAGTCTCACAGTTATCGCTTCAGAAACTCTACCTTGAAGGTGAATATTCCAATTTAGGCGGCAAGAAGAAGGAGTTTTTAGCTCTTCGAAATATTTCATTCAATACCAAAGGTGGACCGTTTCAGGGAAATGTAAAACTGACGCACTTCGACGCACCACATTTTGATGGGAGCGCCGATGGAACCATCGACTTGACGATTTTACACGCCATTTTTCATGTTCCCATGGTTGAGGAACTCAAAGGATCGTTGAAGGTTCATTCTGATTTTATTGTGAACGGTCTTCCTCGCGAAGATGAATCAGTGGAATATACCATCCAGAAGTGCGAGGGCGAGGTCGATTTATTCGATGTGAATGTGAAATTGGAGGACGACCAACGGGCTTTTGCAGACATCAACGGAAGAGTGTACCTCAGAAATAATGAAGCAGGATTGCAGAACATTACGCTGAATTTAGGGAAATCAGACTTTGAAGTGAATGGAGAATTCAAGGATGTGGTCAATTATTTTAAAGGAGATGGAAACCTGATTTCCGATGTAGATATTCACAGTAAACGAATCAGCATTTCCGACCTTGGTAGTACATCCAAAGAGGAAAAGGAAGAGCTGCAGCGCATGTTCATGATTCCTGATAATATCGAGGGAACGGCGTATTTGGATGTAGGAAGAATGGATTACGAGGGGCACGTGTTCTCTGAATTGAAAGGAGATATGACCATTCGTGAACGTGTCATTAACTTCCCTCGGATTTCTGTCAACAATGGAGAAGCGGATATCGTAGGCTCACTAAATATTGAAGAGCGCAGGCCCGAATATTTTTACATCAAAAGCAATTTGGCTTCGAAAAACATGCGTTTCAAGCCCTTGTTTAAGGAGTGGAACGATTTCCAGCAGGATGTCATTACGAGCTCGAACATCGATGGAGTAGCACAAGTGACCTTGAAGTTTGAAGCGCCGTTTGATTTAAGAGGTGGAATTATTCTCTCTGGAATTCAGGCCACAATCGGACTGCAAATCGATGAAGGAAGGCTAAGGAATGTTTCGGCATTTAAGTCAATTACCGAAAGTCTACGAACGTCAAGTGCCAAAATGGTGATTGGTAAAAACAACATCAATTCTTTCGAAAAGAAATTACTCGATTTGAAGTTTGAGCAGTTAACCAATACCATCATCATCAAAAACGGAATAATTACCATTCCGCAGATGTCCATTGAGTCTTCAGCGTTGGACATGGAAGTGTCGGGGCAGCACACTTTCGAGAACGTAATTGATTACCGTTTTGGTTTCCGCTTGCGCGATATCAAAGAAGAGAAATCGAGCGAATTCGGTGAAATTGTAGACGACGGCACTGGACTCCGTGTATTCATGCGGATGTATGGAACCTTGGACAAACCTATCATTGAATGGGACAGTGCTTCGAAGAAAGAACAATCAAAGAAAAATCGAGAAGAAGAGAAAGAAACAGTGCGGTCGATGTTCAAATCTGAGTTCGGGATATTCAAGAATGACACAACCGTGCAAGAATTCATCCCACAAAAACTTCCGAAAGAAGAATTGTTCATTGAAACCAATGACACGATTGAAGAAGTATTCGAAGAAAACGAACGACTGTTTAACCGCAAGAAAAAGGAACGCCCACTTCTGAAGAAATGGGAGGAGGAGAAAAAGAAGAAGGAAGAAGAAGAATTTGAGTTTTTCTGATAGGATTTTCTTTTTTTTGCAAGAAACTCATCCAATGCACGATATTCGCTTTTCAGCCCTATTTCTGACACTTTTTTTAATAAACAGCAATTCCTTCTCACAGATTAGTGAACCTGATGATAAGTCATTTTCCGTTGGTAGCTCTATAAGTTTAAGAAAAGAAGAAAGTTACCCTACTGATGTAATTCACACCGAGGAGGCGACATATTTAATAGCCTCAAGAAAAAGTAAGTATGCAGGTGGTAAGCCAAATCTTTGGATTTTCGACCCATCGAGTTTGCAGATGAAAGAGAAAGTTGAACCTAATTTAGAGGTGGATGGAGAAAAAAACTTTTACCTAACACACTTCGAGTTGTCGGGAAACCTCTACCTTGTATCTGGTAATAATGACCGAAAACAGGAAGTAAGAAAAATCTACAGTCATAAGCTTGATAAAGAGGGTAAAATTCAATCCTCCAAACTAATTGCAGAAATAGGCTTAGGAGGTGTGAAGAATATATACGGAAAGCGTGGAAGAGCGCTGATTATTGCTAGGGAATTATCCTTTCACGTGGTGAAGTCACCGGATCAAAAGAGTATTGGGTTCTTTTTCCCGAATGATTTTAAAAACGGGAACAATACCTGGAGTTTACGAGTGTACGATTCGACTTTTCAATTAACAAAGTCAGAGGAGTTTGCCATTCAAGAGGAAGGTGTTCATTTGAAAGATGCCGTACTAACTAATGATCACGATGTTTTTGCTTTGGGATTATGTGACTTCTCTCTGCTCAAGCATGACATTGCTTTATTGAGCTCTTCTCCGTTTGAGAGTTTATACCCTGTAGGAAGCAGTTACATTTTATATCATTTTAATTCGGAGTTAAAAAGTACAAATAGCACTGACCTTATGCTTACGGAAAATGGTGTACTATGCTCTAAACTAGCAATAATAGATGACGAAGTCCTTTGCTATGGATACGCAGGTGAGGTAAAATCAGGTCTTCTCAATGCTAATGTCAATATTCGTGCTCGGGGTTGCTTTTTCGTAAAATCTAACTTGCAAGGCGAGGTTGAATTCAATCAATACTATGATTTCAACGAGGGGTGGTATAAATATACATTCCATCCTGAAAATGTAGTTTTGAAAAAGTCTGATCTTAATAGAAGAAGAGAGGACTTTCTTCTCGGAGATGTCTTTAAGAATGATCAAGGAGACTATATGATCTTGGCTGAAAAGTATCAATATTTATATATACATTCGAGTTCTTCAGGAATGGGAGGTAGAGCAACCGTAGACAATTCGTCGGAAAATTTCATTTATGGTGATATTGCTGTAATTAGCCTATCGAATGATGGTGATTTAAACTGGATGAGACGTTTCAATAAATACGAAAGTTATGGAAAGGAAACCAGTTTTGTTTCCTCTTATCATGCTAGCTTGACAGATAATAAGTTGAGTTTATTCATAAATGATTTCCTGTATTGGACGGACAAGGATAAATTTGATAGTTTGGGAAAGTCTGAGGTAGAAGAAGCAAGTAAACAAAGTGTTCTTTCAGAGATAATTATTGATGAAAAAGGCGAGTCACAAAGAAATGCGGTAATTACTTTTGGAGATAATCAAGAAGAAAGAGTATCCTGCAAATCGTTGAGGGTTTCTGAAGATGGTGATCTTTTGTTCTTCACTCGTTTTCTTGGAGGGAGTAAACTTGCACTAAGACATCACTATATTCGAATGGGTAAGAAAGTGTATTGAAAGGAATAGAGTCAGTAAACGACATTAATTGGATAACCAATCCTATCGTTGAAAACAAGAGAGAAGATGATTTTAGCCTCCCGATCCGTTTCCCTTAACCTTCGCTTTTCTTTGGATTACCTCGAAACTTTTGATTGAGGGAATGTGCGATGGATTTTATGCGCTTAAACTGAAATTCTTCTTCGTAAGGACGTAGGAAGAGTAGAAGTGCACCAAACATGGCAAAGTAAAAACTAACGAGTCCAAATACGAAAAGAATTAAAAGGTGAAACGTCACTCCAGCTTTAAGAAGCAAGCCTCGATTCTTTTTATTCATGAAGAGTCCAGCAAATAGCAATACTTCAAATGCAATTGTTAACCAGGAAAGAATCGGTAACAGTATGGGGCTGGATGTGATGCCATTCAGTAGTGGTTTCAGAAAACCAAAATGTCCAATTAACGGATTGTTTACCCAATAGTACATGGCTGTTCCGTCTGCCCATTCTTCCACTTTTAATTTAGAGACACCCGCCTGAAAGTAGAGCAATGCAACCTGTACGCGAATAACAAAAAAGGTACTTAAGGCAATAAGTCGTTTCGAGCGATCAAAAATCCCTGTGGGTTCACTTTTTTGCGGATACCAATGGTTGATTCGATTGTCGGTGATGCAAATCGGAATCAGAAGAAGGGTTAAGACTGCCGTAATTTGATCGCCTCCATCAACGACCATCGCCGAGTTCGTCAGGCTAAATGCCACCCACCAATGTAAGATGCTTGTTATCTGTGGAAGAAACCCTGAAATAACCGAGAGAAGGATGAAAATACTGATCCATTTAGCGACGTCTAGATTTTCAATAAGGCAAAAGATACCATACTGAGGAGACCCTACACAAATGGGACACGTTGGAATTCCGGCTCCTTCTCGGAACAGAACATTCATGTCGTTAAAGAGTAAGGTAATTAATGTGCCGATGGCTAAAACCGTACGTGCTACACCATAAACATTTGTCCATGGATTTGAATTGCTCAATTTCAGAGCATTTTCGCCAAATCGTTTAAATATCATTTGATGTTGAGTTTCAGAAGCTTTGTTGGCATTGCCAGTTTTGTAGGAATATTGGTTGCTTTTTCATGAGAAGCGCTCCACGCCCAAGGAATAGGTTCCTGAGTGACCACGATCACCTCTCCAGTTAGAAGCGGCTGCTTGTAGGGATTTTTTACCGTAATGGTGGGAACTGTGTCGGATTGAGCAAGTGCTAAAATCTCTTTCGGATCGCATTCGAGCCAATCTTGTTCTCGTAGGTTTTGCGTGAGTAACCCGAATTCAACACCAATTGCTCGGCCATTCCGTTTTGCACCAAATAGATTATGAGCGTTTGAATTAGGCAAATTGCCATACGGGGTAAGCTTATCATCTGTCACGGTTAGTAAGAATACATAAGGATCTCTCGGGCTTTTTGTAAAGAAACTCCATCCTTCAGGAAGTATGCGCTGAAAACGCAACTTTGTTGCCTTGTCCATTTCGAGTGAACTGTAGGGCATGGCTGTAAGGAATAGGATTAGTGCAAGTGTTCCCCAAAACAGGACGAGTAGCCAGTAAACGGAGCCCAAAATAATTCGTTTTTTCATCAAGTAGTGTTGAAATGTAGTTGTGCCAGACTAAAAATAAGGCTGAGACGTTTTACTTTCCCAGCCTCTCTAAAATTGGTTTGATCTCTAATTGACGTACTTCAAGTTCGTCGCAATTGAATTGATGATCATCTCTTTTTTCAACACAGAATCCTCATTCGGTGCAGCGATAGATGAGAACCACCAAGCCATATCAACAACTACTGCCACTTCAACAGCAGCAACGGCAACTACAGCTACCAAAACAATCCATACTGGACTGAGTTGTGCACCACCATTTCCACCAGCTAATTGCAATTCTTGCATTTGTGATACCTGATTGGTTAATTGTGATGAGTTCGCTTGAGCATTGTAAATATCGCCCTCAACAGTTGATCCAGCGGTTAAGCCTGTCTTTGTTTTGATTGCATTTGCAAGTGCTTCGTCGTAATCGGTCGTAGCATCCACATATTGTTGTGCTTTACACAAGTAATGCGCTAATTTTTGTGCGGCATCCTGCATAGTCGATTCAATAACGAAATGATCTCCACTCTGGATTCTAGACTTAAAAGTGGAAAAGAACTGTGGGTGATTGCTCTGAATCATGTTAACTGTTTCCGAAATAATCGAATTGAATTCGTTTTTCTCTTCAGCTGACATTGGCCCTGCTTGGTCAAAGACATTTTTCAACTCAGGAATGGCTTGTGTCACTTGTCCCTCACCAAAGAAAATTCCTTTGAAAAGTTCTTCACCAGATGTTGCATTGAAATTCGTGCTCGCTTTGAGTTGTGGAGCAGGGGTGTCTTCAGACACTGTTGGGGTGATGTTTTCCTTCCCACAACCGGTGAATAATAAAACTCCTGCAAACAAAGTTGCAGAAAAATAACCTTGAATTAGTTTCATAAAATAAATAATTAGATAAGTGCTTACTCTTTCTTTTTGTTAGCTATAACAAATACATTTTCAGCTTTCTGTAAATGAATAACGGTTGCTGTAATGATATGGAATTAAATTCGTTAAAACAAGGGGATCTACTTGTTTAATGTTGATTAATAATATGTTATAAACGAATTGGCGTCTGACAACACCGAAGCGACTAGGGTTAATCGACTTTAAATCAATGATTTGATTGTTCTTTTTGTTTTATGTTGAGAGTTCAAAAAAAGTGCACATTTCGCGATTAGGCTTAACGTTTGTATTTTTTTGAATTGGATCGAATAATTAGATAGGGAATGCCCACCACAATGGCTAAAAGACACGCCGAAATTTCGATTTCACTGTTGTTAAAGATGATTGTGCCGAGCGCTCCAAGTAACATCACGAGTGCCATTCCCCAGGTAACATTTCGGAAAAGAGTCGCAATGCCGTCGATATCTACTTTTGACTTTTCAGACTCTGACATAGTGTTGTAGCCAGCTATTAAGAAGTAAAGTTTTCCATATTTGATGGCAGCTCCCAGAAAAATTAAAATGATTGCAGCGATAATCATGATCGAGACGATATACGTGAATAATTGTTGATCCAGAGTAAGGTACAAAAAGTTTATGTATTTGATGAATAGCGATGGGTAAAGTGAATAGAGTTCGAGGTTTCGATCGTTCTTGGCGCAAGAAGTCACAGGGTAGATTTTCACTTAGATTAAATGATTATCGGATAGGTATGCGTAGCTGTTTGCAGTGGTACATGAACAAATCGTTTAAATTATCCTCGGTTCTACCTTATTTTGCACACGTTTTTTCTCCTTAGAACGTTGTACATTCGTAACAATGTTGAATTTTCTGCGAAAAGCAATACTACTTTGTGCGGTCATTTTTCCGTTTTTCGGTTTGGCGCAGTATTCGGGACTCCGAACACTCAGGGTAGCTCACGCAGATACTATTCAACTTGATTCGCTTTCGATTTACCCCAATTCCTTTGAAATCATATGTGGAGAAACAACGTTCTCTTCCGAAAACTATGAACTGGATTATGCGAAATCGCAGTTGTTACTTCGGGAAAAATGTGACGATTCACTTCAAATTACTTTTCGTGTTTTACCTTTCGATTTAAGTTCTCCCGTGTACGCGCGCGACACCAGTGTGATTTATTCTCAAGAAAAAGGCATGCGCGAGCGTTTCATGATTACCTCGAATCAGGCAAATGCAGATATTTTTGGAGGAGCAGGTTTGAACAAACAAGGAAGTATTTCGCGTGGTGTTTCCTTCGGGAATAATCAAGATTTGGGCGTTAACTCTACCTTGAACCTTGAGCTTTCAGGACAAATTGCGCCCAACTTAAAACTTCTAGCGTCCGTTTCCGACGATAATTTACCCATTCAAGCCGATGGAAACACCAATAAGCTGCAAGAGTTTGATCAAGTATTTATTCAAGTGTATAACGATCAATTGAAGCTGATTGCCGGGGATTTCTGGCTGTACAAACCAAAAGGATACTTCTTGACGTACAAGAAACGCGCTCAAGGACTCACTATTAACTACAATTGGTCTCCTCAAAAAGGTAAGGTTTGGAAAACGCAGGCGAGTGGAGCGCTTTCGAGAGGGAAATTCCAACGCCAAATTATTCAAGGGGTGGAAGGAAACCAAGGTCCGTACCGTTTGCGTGGAGCTCAAAATGAACCCTTTATCATTGTGTTGGCAGGAACCGAAAAGGTGTTTATTGACGGGAAACAATTGGAGCGTGGTCAATCATTTGATTACGTGATCGATTACAATACTGCCGAGGTGACGTTTACCGCTCGAAATCAAATCACAAAGGATTCACGTATTGTTATCGAGTTTCAATATTCTGATCAGAACTATGCGCGTAGTCTGTTTCAATCCTCCACTTCCTACAAAACTGACCGTTTTGAGTTCTGGATCAATGGGTATTCGGAACAAGATGCCCGAAATCAAACCTTGCAGCAGGAGTTAACGACTTCACAGAAACAGCTTTTATCAAATATTGGCGATACCTTGAGTTTGGCGCGCGCTTCGAGCATCGATTCCGTCGGATACTTTGAAAATCAAAACCTGTATAAAATGGTTTCGATTGCTGGTTACGATTCCGTACTGGTCTATTCGGTGAATCCAGACTCCGCATTTTATCGCGCTACTTTTCAACAAGTGGGACAGGGAAATGGAGATTATGTCTTCAGTAACTACAACGCGCTTGGAAAAGTCTTCAAATGGGTTGAGCCAATTGCGGGAGTATCGCAAGGAGATTATGCACCTTCTAGAACGATAATTACTCCGAAGCAACGTCAAATGGTTACTTCTGGAATTGCGCTGAAAATCACAGATCGACTTAAATTTGAAACGGAATTGGCCTATTCCAAGTTTGATCAAAATACGTTCTCCCGCCTCGATAGCAAAGACGATCAGAGTTTTGGAGCACTTTCGCGTTTAACGGGAGATATTCCACTTTCTCGAGACAGTGTGCCCGATTGGTTGTTGCGCACAACGGTGGAGATTGAAGCACGCGATCGAAATTTTAGTCCAATTGAACAATACCGAAGTGTGGAGTTTGATCGCGATTGGAATACACGAAACAAAGGTTACGAAGGAAATCAATTGGCTTCCAAGCTCGGTGCGAATTTCATGAATCGGAATTACGGGAATATCAATATTCAGGGACAGCAATTTTTGATTGGAACGGATTACAGCGGTTTCCGTGGGTTCACCAATGGAAAATGGAAGCAAAAAGGATTTTCTGCCACGTGGGATGGAAGTTATTTGTCAAGTGCTACCACAGAACTGAATGAGTTTGTGCGTCACCGCGCGGACATTTCGCAATCGCTTGGTTGGTTTAAGATTGGGTTCAAAGACGATCATGAATTGAATCGCTTCACAACGGACATTTTGCAACCAGCGAGTTATCAATTTTTCGACTATCAATTCTACATTGCCAATAGCGATTCCATCAAAAACAACTACCGAATTTTTTACCGCGAGCGGATAGATGATCGATCGGATAGTACACAACTTCAACGTGCAGCGAAGGCAAGGTCAATTGGAGCAGAGGTGAATTTCACGCAGTGGAAAAACCAATCGCTCAATGTTGTGACGAGCTATCGAGAGCTAGTGGTGACCAATTCGGATTTGATCAACTCAACTCCTGAAAACACCGTGTTGGGTCGAATAGATTATCAGCTCAAAGCATTCAAAAGTGCAGTCACCTTAAACACCTTCTACGAAGTAGGTTCGGGGCTTGAGTTGAAGCGCGAATTTTTGTACATCAAGGTGAATGATGGACAGGGTGTTTACACGTGGATTGACTACAACGGTGATGGTATCAAAGACCTGAATGAATTCGAGATTGCGCAATTTGCCGATCAGGCGAGCTACATTCGTGTATTTACGCCGAGTAATGAGTACGTGAAAACCTATTCGAATGAATTGAATCAATCCTTGTACATTCGACCCGATCGTGTTTGGGCAAGAAAGAAAGGAGTATTGAAGACGATTTCACGTTTTTCCAATCAGACACGTGTTCGAATTCGTCGCAAGACAAATGTATTCAATGGAAACGCAGCATTTAATCCCTTCTTTTCCGATATCTCGGATACTTCATTGATTTCCACCACATCCAACTTGAGAAATACCTTGTACTTCAATCGCACATCGAGTGTTTTTGGTGCGCAATACATCTATCAGGATATTTCAAGCAAAACGCTTTTGGCAAGTGGTTTCGACTCGCGCTCGCTAAAATCGCATGAATTTTCCGTGCGCTGGAACATCAAAAAGCAATTTACATTGGAAACGAAATCATCCGTAGGAAGTAAAACTTCTGCCGCCGATTACACATCAGGACGCGATTACAATTTGTCTTTTTACACCATTGAACCAAGTTTCATTTATCAGCCATCCACCACGTTTCGAATTACTTTGGATGGACGTCTAGCGAAAAAAACAAATGCACCAGTTTTTGGTGGAGAAGTAGCGAATGTGCAAGAAGTGGGGAGCACATTTAAGTACAATCAAGCTGAAAAAGGCAGTTTATTGGGAGGCATCAAAACTGTGATTATCGAATATGACGGAGATGTAAATTCGGCATTAGGCTTTGAGATGTTGGAGGCACTTCGACCAGGGGTGAATTACACATGGAATCTTGGTTACCAACGATCCATATCACGAAATCTTCAACTGTCTATTCAATACAACGGTCGAAAGTCGGAAGGAAACAGAGTGATCCACTCGGGTGGTATGGAGGTTCGTGCATTTTTCTAGTTGATTTTTCATAATTTTGCCGAGGATTAGGTTTAACGGATGAAAAACGGGTTACTTTTATTTCTTCTGATCTCTTTTTTGAGCTTCGGACAAGATCAATTAGTTATTGATTCAGAAGGTTCGCTATTTGGTAAGCCCGTCACTGAGGGGATGCATTACTATGAAGATGTAGATGCTCAAATTTCTCCATCGAACTTTTTAGTGAAAAAGCCGTTTTTGAAGAAATTCCGAATGACTTCCAAGGTGGTCAATCTTGATTTCACACAATCTGCCTACTTCGTTCATTTTTCCATCCAAAATAAAAGTGATTTTGATCAGTCAATCGTATTGGAAACAGCACGTCCGTTTACCAATCAGGTTGAATTGTTGTGTATTACGAATGGAGTGAAGGAATATTCGGGGGATGCGATTCCATTTTCTAAGAAAAGTATTCCTACCAATGTAAGTGCATTACCACTTTCCATTCCGAAAGGTGAAACCTACGAATACGTGCTACGTGTTGCGAGTGAAGGCGAAAACTTGGGATTCTCAATGACCTTTTACGACAAGGACACATTCATTTCTATTGATTCCAATCAGAAGTTGTTTATAGGTGTTTTTCTTGGGATTTTCATTTTCGTGATCATCATCTACATAGCGTTCTACTTGATGCTTCGTGAGCGCTTGTTCTTGATATACGTCTTGTATGCGCTCTTTTCCGGAATGATGCAATTCGCAATTGACGGACACATGCATGAGTTTGTGTTTCTGTCGGGCGGATACTTTACGCAGCATTGCGTCATTGTGATAGCGGGACTCGCCGTAATACTCGGAATGCAATACGCTACGCGTTACCTCGCTTTGGAAGGTTTTTGGAAGCGCGTGGGTCAGGTTATCATTGCCATGGTTTTGATCACAATGGTTCTTTCCTTGATTCCACAAGTGCGTTTCGAAATTCCGTACAGGCTCGTCAATAATTTTTCCATGTTCGGATTGATCTTCATGATCGTAACGGGCTTGGTACAACGGAGGAAGCGACGAGTCAATAACTTATTTTTGATAGGACTTTCATTTTTGGTGCTCGGCGGATTTGTATTTATTCTTGGAAATCTCGGTGTAGTAGACGCGCCGTTTATCACGCAAAATGCTTTGAAGTTAGGAACGCTGTTGGAGATGATTTCCCTAGCGATTTTAATGGCAGGACGTTACAAACGATTGCAGGAAGAACGAGAGGTAGCCCAAAAGGCGCTATTGATTGAGTTGGAGGAGAAAAACCGGATCACGAAAGAAGCAAAGGAGCTTTTGGAGATTGAGGTGAAAGAGCGAACAAAGGAAATTGAGGCGCAACGTCTGGAATTAAAAGAGAAAAATGAAGATTTCATCGCGAGTGTGACCTACGCCGAACGAATTCAAAGTGCGGTATTGTCAAATGAGGAGAAGTTTCAGAACCTGTTACCGAATTCGTTCGTATTTCTTCAACCAAAAGATGTGGTTAGCGGCGACTTTTACTGGATTGATGAACTGAATTCGAGTGATAGTGATGAAGGAATGGTTAGCTATGTAACGGCGGATTGTACGGGACATGGAGTGCCAGGAGCGTTGGTAAGTATCATTGGTAATCACTTGTTGGATGCAGGAAAAGCGTCGAATAGTTTATTGAATCCAGGGAAGGCATTGGATGAATTGAGTTTGGGCATGAATGCTG
Organism: Flavobacteriales bacterium; assembly: GCA_013373595.1. Classification (GTDB taxonomy): domain Bacteria; phylum Bacteroidota; class Bacteroidia; order Flavobacteriales_D; family Crocinitomicaceae; genus UBA4466. The sequence continues at coordinate 21,340 of JABXHO010000051.1, forward strand.
CTTTGAACTCAAGGTACGTGAGTGAGCAGATCCGCGACGGAATGGATTTAACACTTTGCTTAATTGACAAAACAAAGCGCGTTTTACATTTCTCGGGTGCCCGAAATTCGGCGTATATCGTTCGAAATGGTGAGTTAACAGAGTTGAAGGGGGATCGAAAATCAATTGGATTCAACCCGCTTGAGGAATCGCATGAGTTCGAGACACAGACCTTCCAACTCGAAAAAGGCGATATGATTTACACGTGCTCGGATGGTTATGCTGATCAGTTTGGCGGTCCGAAAGGGAAGAAGTTCATGTCGAAGCGTTTAAAATCGCTCTTTGTTCAAATTAGTGATTTGCCATTTTCGGAACAGCGATCTATCTTGGTTCAAACCTTGGACGATTGGAAAGGAAAGCTCGAGCAGCTTGATGATATTTTGGTGGTTGGTGTACGGATTACAGATTAACTTTTCTGTTTTCGCTTCGAATGCTTAAGGTGCATGCTGTAGATCATTCCATCCGATAGACCAATTTTTGGGACAATAATTTCATCGCAGACCAACTCTTTCATGATGTACAAATAGATATCGAGTGCAGGTACGATAACATCAGCACGGTCCGGTCGCAATTGGAATTTTGTCATGCGTTGAACCATCGAGAGTTCATCGAGCTCGTTACGAAGTGTATTCATCTTTTCGAAAGAAATCGGCTCCATGTGTCCCGCTCCAAGCAATTTATGCACTTTGTTAATGTTACCACCTGTGGCGTAAATCTGTCGGACCGTTTCCAAGTCGATGTGCTTGGCAACCCAATTGTTGATTTGCGACCAAATGTCTTTGGATACTTTTCCCTTCAATAAACGGATCGTCCCAATTTTAAATGATTTTGAAGCGGTTCGAACACCGTTTTCAAATACACTTACTTCGGTGCTTCCTCCTCCAACGTCAATTACGATAAATGGAGTGGCTTTGTCGACCCCCATGAGAAAGAAGGTGGATAATATGAGCTTTGCTTCTTCTGATCCTGCAATGATTTCAACATCTACTCCTGTTTCCTCACGTAGCATTTTCTGAACTTCTAGACCATTTTTTGCTTCACGCATGGCAGAGGTAGCACAGGCACGGAGTTCTTTAACATCAAATAGCTCTGAAATTAGCTTGAAGGCCTGCATGCTTTTTCGAAATTCGCTTTGCTTTTTCTCTGGGATAATACCATCCTCAAAAACACTCTCCCCAAGCCGCAGTGGGATTCGAGTATAGGATAGTTTTTTCACAAAAGAAGTTCCTTCTATTTCGGTGACTTCACCAATGAGTAGTCGCGCTGCGTTGGTTCCAATGTCGATAGCTGCATATTGCATGCAAACAAAATTAAAAGAATATGCTGATGAATTGAAGGATGGGTGAGGAACTTATTAACAGGGTTGGTTTATGAGTGGATTGTTTTGTTTGGGGGGGATTTTTGGGTTTGTTTGCATTTCCTAGGATTTGGCAAAGCTGAGACTGTTGACAGCGGATATACTCTTCTTTGGTGAGTTGGGTTATGTTTATCGTTTGATAGATGGAAAGGAGTGATGAGGGTGGGGATGGAAATTCCGTTTTATTTGTTAGTTATTGGCATTTCCTAGGATTTGGCAAAACGTGGCTTGATCGAATTTTTTGTCCATTGTTGGGGTGAAGAGGAAACTCTATAGATGTCAGTATTATTTGAAGTGATATTACGGTTACTTAGCCTTGTGTCGAAAGGGATTCAATAATAATCTGCTTATTATCAATATTTCGAGATCCCATGTATAATGAAGGGCTTTTCTAATTATAAACTTTGTCGAATGATTCTAGACCTTATGCTAAAATAGTCCCCAAATATTCTAATGAGTGCTTGCTTCATTGTGATAGTTTTTCGTAACTTAAATAAGACCTAATACTATCACAATGACATTAACCTACATTCAGACGCATTTGAATACGCACAAAAAGTGCGTAAAATACCTTGAAAAGTTAAGATGGAAAGGGAAGCCAACATGTCCCTATTGCGGAAGCGATAAAAGTACATCGAAACAACTGAGACATACGTGTCATCAATGTAAAAGATCGTACAGTGTAACGGTCAAAACGACTTTCCATAATTCAAATTTACCTTTGAACAAGTGGCTTTCTGCGATATCGATAATCCTCTCGGCCAAAAAGGGTGTTTCATCGTTGCAATTGGCGCGCGATATATCGGTCAATAAGAATACTGCCTGGTTGTTGCAAATGAAAATACGTGCCGCGATGGCTGAAGGAGAATTCGAGTATTTTAAACCCGAAAAGAGGGAGTTGAGAGTTACATTTACTGGAAGAATGAATGAAGTCAAGAAATGGATTTCTTATGAAAAAGAGGATGTTGACTCATCGAATAGAGATCAACATTTATGGAATCATTTGAAGAGGGCGATTATTGGTCAGTATCATCGGATTGATGAGCGCTACCTATATCGCTATGTAGATGAAATAAGGTTCAAATTTGATCGAAAGTCGAAGACTTTTTTCGGTTATGAGGATCTTATATCAAAGGTGTTGAAGCTTTGATCCCGCCGATGATATCCGAAGAGCATTTGCCAAATTCTAGGAAATGATGAGCCTCGAAATAAAAGAACCTACTTCTTCCTAAAGAAAATCTTCAATGGAACTCCTGTAAACAAGAATTCATCACGAAGTCGGTTCTCCAAAAATCGCTTATAGCTATCTGGAATGTACTGTGGTAAATTACAGAAGAAGGCGAAGGTTGGTGAATGTGTTGGAAGTTGCTGAATGTACTTAATTCGGATGTATTTTCCTTTCACCGAAGGTGGAGGAGTCGCCATAATGATTTCTTGCATTACATCATTCAGTTCTGAAGTAGGAATCTTACGCGTTCTATTCTCATATACCTCCATTACCGTTTCCAATGCCTTATGAATTCGCTGCTTTTCTACCGTTGAGGTAAAAATAATAGGAACATCGTTGAAAGGTGCAAGTTGCTCTCGAATTTTCTCTTCGTACTCGCCCATGGTTTTGTGATCCTTTTCAATCAAATCCCATTTATTAATAAGAACAACCACCCCTTTTGAGTTTTTCTCAATAATGTAGAAGATGTGCAAATCCTGCTTTTGAATACCTTCCGTTGCATCTACCATAAAGACACATACATCGGAGCTTTCAATAGCACGGATGGAGCGTAGAACGGAGTAGTATTCAATGTCTTCTTGAACTTTCGCTTTTTTTCGAATTCCAGCAGTATCAACAAGCATGAAGTCAAAGCCAAACGATTTATAGCGAGTATTTACAGTATCCCTTGTCGTTCCAGAGATGTCAGTTACAATATTTCGATCTTCACCTGTTAAGGCATTAACCAAAGACGATTTTCCAACATTCGGTTTTCCAACAATTGCAATATGTGGCAAGCTCGATTCTTCATCCGACTCTTCCACATCCTTATCGAAATCTTTAATGATATCATCTAGGAGATCTCCCGTTCCGCTTCCGTTCGTTGCCGAAAGATCATATACATCACCTAACCCGAGAGACCAGAATTCAGACGAAAGTCCAAGTCGTTGTGTATTATCTACCTTATTCGCTACTACAAATACTTTTTTGCCAGATTTGCGAAGAAGTTTGGCTACCACTTCATCTAGATCAACGATTCCCGTCATTACATCCAAAACAAAGACAATAACGTTGGCTTCGTCAATGGCGATTTCCACTTGCTTTCGGATTTCTGCTTCGAAGATGTCATCAGATCCTTTCACATAACCTCCAGTATCAATTACCGAAAATTCAGTTCCATTCCATTCTCCTCGACCATATAGTCGATCACGCGTCACACCACTTACCTCCTTCACGATTGCTCGTGTTGATTCGGTGAGACGGTTGAATAAGGTTGATTTTCCTACATTCGGACGACCTACAATTGCGATAATGTTTCCCATGATTTCTTACTTAACTGCTGCACCGAATGGCGCAATGGAATATTTCGATTCTAGTAACCGTATTTTTTCAATTTATTTTCAGACCCTCTCCAGTCTTTATCTACCTTTACAAAGGTTTCGAGAAACACTTTGCTGTCGATAAATTTTTCAATCTCTTTTCGAGATTCACTCCCCAGTCGCTTCAGCATTGTACCGCCTTTTCCGATGAGAATTCCTTTTTGTGAATCACGCTCCACGATAATCAGCGCTCTAATTCGAGTGATATCTTCCTCTTCCTTGTATTCCTCAATTTCTACTTGACATGCATAAGGGATTTCCTTTTGAGTATGCATAAAGATTTTTTCGCGAATAATTTCGGATACAAAAAAGCGCATCGGACGATCGGAAATTGCATCTTTTTCGAAGTAAGGAGGGTTCTCAGGAAGTGCATCTAGAATGCAATCCCATACACTATCTACGTTGAATCCGTGAAGTGCGGAGATAGGGAAAACATTTGCTTTTGGAAGTCGACTTTGCCAGTATTCCAGCTTCTCTTTCACGTTTTGTTGATCGGAAAGGTCCATTTTATTGATTAGACAAAGTACAGGGATTTCCAGTTTTTGAATGCGTTCAAGGGTTTCCTTGTGGTTCATTTCCGTCTCCTTCGCATCTGTAATAAAGAGAAGGACATCAGCATCCTGAATAGAAGTGTTCACATAGCTCATCATACTGTCGTGGAGTTTGTATGCCGAGTTGACAACCCCAGGAGTATCAGAAAAGACGATTTGCGAATCTTCGTTATTTACAATACCAAGGATACGATGACGTGTGGTTTGAGCTTTGTTAGTTACAATAGATAACTTTTCACCCACCAAACGATTCATCAGTGTTGATTTCCCAACGTTTGGGCTTCCCACAATATTTACAAATCCAGACTTATGCGCCATATGTCGCTAATTTCCTGCAAAGGTAACTCTTTATTCGCAGTTCTTCATCATGAAGTTTGAGGATAGCTTGAATGTCTATCATTCCACTTACTGAAGGATAAACTCAAAAAGAGAAGAACCCTCGGAGCAAGTCTGAGGGTTCTCGTAGGTTGATAGGTGATTTTTTTAATGTCTTCCTCTGCTAGATTTTGTGTTTCTAGGCTTCGTTTTCCCTCCCGTTCCACCTGGTCGTTTTCGATGATTATTCTCGGTTTGAGTGGACTTTTTTTGTGTCTCAACCTTTGTACTTGAAGTAGGATTGGCAGAGTTTTTAACTGTGGTCTGTTTTTTCACAACTGCTCCATTACTGGTTTGCGTTACACCTGTTTTTGTGGATTTTATGCTAATCGTTTTGGAACTCTTGAGAAAATAGGGGGAGTGTACGCGATGTGAATAATAGTATCTGTGTGCTCGGTGACATCTTCTTACGGTAGCACGGCGATAAGATGAACGGTGATACCGAACCACGCGGGGATGATAGATGGCCCAACTTACGCGTTTCCACGGTCTGTACCATGTTGGATAGTATCCCAATCGATAGGGGGAGCGCCATGTAACATAACGTCTTCCGTAAATGTGTTTTACGGGTCTCCATGTGTTGACGTTTACAATTATATTTGAGTTCTTTTCATCGGCTGGTTCAATCATATATTCTTCGCCATACAGTTCTGAATCGCCAATGACTTGTAGATTTACTTTGTCTTCTTCTACTTCTTCCATTTCTATAACGGCCACATCTTGAGACTCTGTTTCGGTTACTGGAACTTGCAATGCGAGTGAGTGGGCGTTGCTATCAGCATAATCAACTACACGGATGTAATCGACTTCACCGTCTTGGTTTAAATCTAAATTATTTACTCCATTGGACTCGGTATTCAGTTTCTTTTCGAAATCTTCAACATCCTTTGACTCTTTGAATAGTTCCAATACGCCATTGAGATCGAGGTTGTCGCCTTCCATTCCGGTGGAGTCAATATCTTGCGCGAAGGAATAGGTCCCAAGTCCTAAGAGGAAAAGTAGGCAAATGATATTTTTCATGGTATTGATTTTGAAGTGTACGGATATTGGACAGGTGACAGTTGAAAGGGTTTAATTGCGGGGTGTATTAGATTGAATTTTCGTGCGAATTTCGATGGTTCGTCACCATTTCCTAGGATTTGGCAAGCTTTGCTCATATGACGTAATAAACCCGATAAATTCGGTTGCGGCTTAACTTCCAGATAGGGTAAAGTTTTTTGTCTCTCAGCAATTTTAAGTTGATTTTTGGGATTTGGAATTACGGTTTGCCAAATCCTAGGAAATGGACATAAATTAAACAAATCTCCATCAAATCAATAAGCCTCACCCTTCATTCTTATCAAGAAGACCCACTCCTTCTTCATACCTTTTTATCTCTGGGGTCAATGTCAAAACACCAACGACCACAGTAAATAATTCAATAACGATGAACCAGGTTGATCTTTCCTTGAAGAACGTTTTCACTAGCCTCGTTAAGAAAACGGTGAGCGCGATATGATTGAACAATTGCAAGAACTCAATAATCCAGTAGTATAAGTTGTCAACAGATAGGTTCCAGAAATAAAGCCAATCCGCAAACTCAAGGCCAACGCCGAAAAAGAGAAGCGTATAAATCAAATTGATTTGTTCGAAATCGGAAACTTTTGATTTAAAGTAATCCACAATTGAAAAGAGCCACAGGAGTATAACAATCGTCCGAATGATTTTTAAGTAATCGAAATATTCCGAGGAGGTAAGATGTTGCTCAGAAAATATTTGAGCTCCAATGATGAATAAAGGAGCAAGGACAAAAACAGCGAAAATACCTGTTGGAACCTTAAGGACGAGTTGTTTCATTCAATTGTTTTTTAACTCAGTAAGAGAGTAGCTTCTTCAATACGCGGCTCTTGGGTGACGAAATTTTCTAGTAAGAAAACACGAAGCCGCTCAAAAGAACGGCCGCGTTCAACATTTTTTAGACAATGTCGATGTATGCATTTTACTGCTTAATTCCTTCCAATTGAAGCATGAACGCATAAACCATGGCAGTCTCCTTATAACGTTTAAATCTACCAGAGGCACCACCGTGACCAACATCCATATTGCAATACATCATTAATTGGTTGTCATCCGTTTTTAAATCGCGAAGTTTTGCAATCCATTTGGCGGGCTCCCAATACTGAACTTGACTGTCCCAATAACCCGTTGTGATCAATATATTCGGATAGTCCTTGGCTTCAATATTATCGTAAGGAGAATACGATTTCATGTAATCGTAGTACACCTTGTCTTTTGGATTTCCCCATTCGTCAAACTCACCAGTAGTCAACGGAATAGATTCATCAAGCATTGTCGATACAACATCCACAAATGGAACTTGTGCGATGATACCATTCCATAAATTAGGCTCCATGTTGGTGACAGCCCCCATGAGCAAACCACCTGCACTTCCACCTTGCGCATACAGATGTTCCGATGAGGTATAGTTGTTTTCTACGAGGTATTTACCACAATCGATGAAATCGTAGAACGTATTTTTCTTCTTCAACAACTTACCGTCTTCGTACCAATCTCTTCCCATTTCTTGTCCTCCACGAATATGGGCAATTGCGAAAGCAAAGCCACGGTCGAGAAGACTTAAGCGAATTGAGCTGAATGACGGGTCCATGGAATATCCATAAGAACCATAGGCATAGAGAAGAAGCGGAGCGTTTCCGTCTCGTTTGAATCCTTTTCGATAAACAATGGATACAGGCACTTTAACACCGTCTCGTGCAGTTACCATGATCCGTTCCGATGTGTAGTTTTCAGGAGAGAATTTTCCTCCGAGAACAGCTTGTTGCTTTAGAAGGTCCGTTTGCATCGTATTCATGTTGTAGTCGTACGTGCTTTGAGGAGTGGTAAGCGATGTATATCCAAAACGAAGAATATCCGTTTCAAATTCAGGATTATACGAAGTATAAGCTGTGTAGGTAGGATCATCAAACTTGATGTAATGCTCCGTATAGTCACTCCATTTAATCACGCGCAACTCAATGAGTCCGTTTTTTCGCTCGGTTATAACGAGGTGGTCTCGGAAGATATCGATGTCTTCGAGGTATACATCTTCTCGGTGTGCGATTACCTCCGACCAGTTTGATTTCTCTGTTTGGTCGATTGGTGTTTTCATCAAGCGGAAATTCTTCGCGTCGAGATTTGTAGTGATGTAAAAATAATCTGCGTAATGATCAACGGAGTATTCCAAGTTGCGTTCTCTTGGTTGTATAACTTTCCATTGGCCATCTGGAGTGTCCGCATCCAAGAAGCGGTATTCGGTGGAAAGTGTTTGATAACTCGAAATCATTAAAAATTTGCGAGATTTTGTTTTGTAAACGCTACACTCAAAAGTTTCATCGGTTTCTTCGTATACGAGAATATCGTCTTCTACAGGTGTTCCTAAGATGTGCTTGTAAATTTGATAAGATCGAAGGGTAATCGGATCTTGTTTCGTGTAGAATATGGTTTTGTTATCATTTGCCCATGTCATCCCACCTGTGGTATTCTTGATTTCATCGGGATATATTTCTCCCGTTGCAAGGTTCTTTATGTGAATGGTGTATTGTCTTCGAGATACCAAGTCAACACTGTAAGCAAGAAGTTCGTTGTTTTCACTAACGCTTTGTCCGCCTACGGCAAAATAACTCTCACCTTTGGCCATTTCAGGCATGTTTAAGAGCACTTCTTCCGTGGCAGATTGATCTCCTTTTTTTCGACAGTAAAGCGGATAGTCTTGCCCCTCTTCGAATCGAGTGTAGTAAAGATACCCGTTGATTTTTACTGGCACCGACTGATCATCTTGTTTAATGCGCCCAACAATTTCTTCGTACAGCGATTCTTGCAACTCCTCAGTTGGCTTCATCACTTGTTTGAGGTATTCATTTTCCGCATTTAAGTAATCGAGAACATCTTGGGTTTGAGCGTCTGGCGTTTCTGCTTCTTTTTGCTCATCGCTTAGACGCATCCAAAAGTAATTGTCGATGCGGGTGTCCTCGTGTATGGTTAGCTTCTTTTCAATTTTTTTGGCTTGAGGTGCTTGTAACATGTCTTTTTTTGTCGAACAGGCCGCGAGGGTAATCACGGTCATTGAGTAAATGATTCCTTTCATGGTTTGATGCTAATGCGGAAAAGTAGTAAAATGTGCTTAGATATGGTGTTTGCTTCAGAATATTATTCTCAGGTTTGACATTTTTTTGTAATTTAGCTAATATGTTAGGTTAAACACTGCGAAAGTGCTCATTTCGAAACGATTAATTATCCAAACTCCCATGGATTGTATGACTTATATTTTATAGGTCGATCTGCTTTCCATTTACACAATTACATTGGAAGTTTCTCGTTTGCAGCATATAGCTCGTGACGTGTGTATCGTCGTAGTGTTAGAATATTACTACTCCCAATTACTTTACTTAAGATGAGCAAACAACTAGAAATTACGTATCGCGGAACCTCGCAACTTTTGGATGTTAAGGATATTTTATACATCAAATCAGATAATGTGTATGTTGAGATTTTTACAACAGAGAAAAGACACATTCAACGAAAGTTTCTTGGAGAAATAGCCAGTGAATTACCCTCGAACTTTGTTCGTGTACATCGTTCATACCTCGTAAACATGGATTTCGTGTCCGAAGTGAAACGAAGCTATATCCTTGTGGGTGATCATAAAATTCCAGTATCCCGAAAATTCAAATTGGAAAAGGCATAAGCCTTTAATTACATTTTTGTAGTACTCTGAAGAAGATTGCTGCGCAGTAAAATTTACCTTTTTTCAAAAAAAAATGATCCTCGTTGGTTAGGTTCTGTTTAAGTGTTGACACTAACGGTCAAATAACTTAAACAATAATCATGAAAAAAAGAGTTTTACTAGCAATGCTGTTGTTTGCCTCTATAGGAACTGCATCAGCACAAAGTCAATCACAATGTTTTGGTCCGAATGAAGCCGTGAATGGTGATTTTCAGTCCTACACGGGAACTGTAACTGGGTCCAATACATGGATTAACAACAATTTGGATAACTGGACTGTCTCCCACGGGACGCCATCCCCTTCTGGAAATTTAGCAATGTGGATGTGGTCGTACAACGGTGGAGGAGAAGGTGTGTTCATGAATCACACATTTAACGCTGGACAAACATACCGATTAACGTATACAATCAATAAATCAACAGATGCGAATCCGTCATCTACCTTTCTTGTAGATCTTACAAATGGTTTGCAAGGAAGCTCGAGTACGTCGCTTCCATCTCCAAGTTCACAGTTCGCAGTGTCGAATCAAGGCTGGAATAATCCTGGAACAACACTAACCATTACGGAGGTGTTTACCGTTCCAGCAGGACAGAATTTTTCGCAATTATGGTTCCGACCTTACTTGGCGGGTCAACCAAACCCAAACCAGGCAGCGGTTGTTTTAGACAATGTCACAATCGAACAAATGATTGCGTGTCCGTGTGATGTGAATGCTGCGTTTGAATATCAAGAAGCAAGCTGCGCGATGGAGTTCTTTAATGCTGCCATTGCGGGTTCTGACCCTTCAAATCAAATTCTTGGATATTCATGGGATTTCGGTGATGGAACAACGAGCACAGAGGAAAATCCAACGCACAATTATGCAGCTCCAGGTATTTACGATGTGTGTCTGACAACGTGGGCTGGATCTGGAACGGATTGCTGTACTGATATGATGTGTCAAACGATTGTTGTTTCGGATAGTTGTACGCCATGTGATTTCATCGAAGCAAATGCGCAGGCAGCGGTGGCGGTTACTCCGGGTACGTCAGAATGTGTGTTTACTGCGTCAGGTGTGGATAACGATTTTCCTGGAGCAACAGGGTATCACTGGGATTTCGGTGACGGAAGTTTCGGTTCGGGAAAAGTGGCTGAGCATACGTATGCGACAATGGGAGCGTATGTAGCCTGTTTGACGGTTTACTATCAAGATCCACAGTCTGGAGATTGCTGTAGCTACCAAGTGTGTATTGATGTACCTGCAGGTTCAGTGAGTGTTGACCCAACGGAGTTGAATCTTGGATCGATTGATTTGTACCCAAACCCTTCTTCTGGAGTGTTCAATGTTAAAATCAAAAAAGACCAAGTTGAGAATGTTGAGGTTTACACCTTGGGAGGACAACTTGTGAATGAAGTGAGTATCGAGAAAGGAAACAAGTCGACGACTATTAATGTGTCAAACTGTGCTCCGGGAATGTACATGGTAATGATTAAGAGTAAATCAGGTCACTTTTACTCGAAGAAATTGATTATCGAATAGTTAATTGGTTACTAGCTATTCGTTGAAGGGGTTCCGAGTTATTCGGAGCCCTTTTTTGTTGTGTCTGATTCCTAAGGTCGTATGAGTTTAGAGATGCGTTGGAAGAGGTTTCAAGGAAAGCGTGGGTATGATACTATGTGTTTAGCGTGGTTAATTACAGAAGATTAACGAGCTGCGATTCTTTCTATTTCTTCGGCTCTGTTTTGTTTATTATGGCGGAGGCAGACAAACGATTCTAATGAATCAAAATGGACTTGAACAGACGTTAAAACGATAATTATTAGACACAAAAAAAGGCTGGTCAAAACGATCAGCCTTTTCTCTATATCTGAGTGTGTATTACTCTTGTTTGTATTCACTGTGCCATACAGCATCCTCTGGTCCGTCACCTTTGTGACCATCCAATTGGATTACGAAACTCTTCGCTGGGAAGTATGGAGTGATGTGGATATCCAAAAGAACGCGATCTTTTTGGTTTGGATCTTGCTCAATTTTCATCACTTTAAACTTCTCAATCAAACTTGAAGGACCTTGGATTCCGTCCAAGAACTTCACGATTTGACTACGAAGGTCTGCCTCTGTACGAGTTGTCCAGTTTTCGAATGCTCTTCTGTTCAAGAAATCGAACAATACCTTAGTAATGTGATCGAATACACGAACAACAGAATACGTTTGAAGTCCAAGGTTATCTCCGTTAAACAATGTTTTAGCAGAGAATGCCATTACTTTACTGTATTCATTTACCATTGGTACAAGTCCAGCTCCTTCCAATTCAGAGATTTCACTCTTCTTAAGGTCGAAACGAACATTTTCAACTTCGTTGATACCACCAAACTTCTTACCAGCAACAACTTGTGACATCAATGTTCCGTAAATCTTTCCAGCCAATGCTGATGATGGTGGAACGTAAAGGTTGTCTTCTTCTCCTGAAACTTCATCTCTCTTACGTCCAAGCAACCAGTTACAAGTCATCAATGTGTTTGATTTCCAAACATCACCTCCTGTATGGTTTGCATTTACGAAGATGTCCAATACGTCATCTGGAGATTCCAAATCTTGGAAGTCTGTTACCAAAGCTGCTTTGTTATCGTAAGCGATTTTCGACCACTTATCCAAGACAGCATTTGATCCAAGGTAACCAGGAACGTTCAAAATTCCGTAGTTGTTACGCAAATCCAAACGGTCGAAGTTTTGCTTCAATTCGTTTGATACGTAATCAATAAATAATGGGTTGTCAAGGTCACGCAATTGCTCCATATCTGCATTCAGAATGGTAATGTTTTTCACCTTGTCTTCTTCCGTATTTTTGTAGAAGTGTGCCACTGAACGGTAAGAACGCTCCAAATCTTTTGTTGCGTCAAGAACCGTTTTCATATTTGCATTAAGTACTTCGTCTGCTTTTTGTGATTTCTCAACAGCGATATCGCGAAGTCCTTCTACATCTTTTCCAGATTTCAATAATTCGATCCAAATGTTCAAACGATTGGCAAGAACATCTCTTTCAGAGTCCCACTGAGCATCTTTCAAGAAAATGTTTCTTCTTGCTTTTCTCTTTGGGTTCAAGTTTGAGAATCCATCAATGATATTTTCCAAGAATGAAAATCCACCGTATTCCGCTAAGACGTCTATCGCAGATCCTGCTACCGCTGCTCCGGACGATTGACTAGCAACTTCTTTTTTTCCAGCTTGTGTTTTTTCAGCCATAATAATTTCGTGTTTCTAGGTTAGTTACTTATTACTCATTTCACCCACAGATGACTCAAGCACTTCAATCATTGCAGCTCTTGTATCTGGATTATCCAATGCTTTCTTCAACGCTCTGTTGGACGTCAACTGACGTACAATCTTCGTGTATTGTTCTTTCTCAATGTTTAACTTGTTCAAGAACTGGCTGTTTTCTTGGATAGCCTTTGGGTTGAAGTCTCCTAGATTTTTGAAATTGACAGTTTCCTTTACATCAGAGCCGTTTTCATCTTGGAATGTAGCCTCAATTTTCGGCTGGAATTTTTCAAAGACCTGCTCGACTGTTTCAAGTTTGTAAACTGCCTCTGGTGTAACAGGTGCTTCGCTTGTTAACTTTTGAATTAAAAGTGTTCTATTGGATGGTATGTTGGATATTGCTTCGCTAGCATCCTTTTTTACTTCATTACCTCCAATGCCGTAATTGTACATCGACATAATAGTGACCGGGTTTATTAGTTAATAATATGTATCTAAATTCTTTCGCTGATCCTGAATTATTCATTGCCCGTTCAGGAATAGCGCAAACGCAAATTAGAAAAATATTTCCAATTCAGCGACTAAAAAAAAATCAATTTTCATTTTTTTCTCGAATTCTGCGCTCTGCTTGAGTTGTTAAATTTAGTTTTTTTAACGTTTCGTTATTCTAACTCAATGGGTTATGGATAGTGAGAGCCCGAGGTTTTCAATAGTCAACTGTTGAATATTTTTTTTGATTCTTGCGAAATTTATTTTTTTCTCATTTGTCGGACATGTTTTTCACTAATAATTTATTAATATTAGCAGTTCTTTGAATCCTAAAAATATTATTACACCCAAATCGCTAATCACCCGATGAAGTATATCAAACTTCCTATAAACTTTGCGGACATCGCCCAAGGCAAATCAAAATCGTATTGCTCGTACGAAGAATCAATCGCGCAATATTTAATGATGATGATTACTTCTCGATATGGAGAGGTAGTAAGTCGTGCCGATTTCGGATCTGCTATCTGGGAACTTGAGTTCAACCAGATGGTGAAAGTGCATCAATGGGAAGAGTTGGTGGAACGATCGCTGCGTGATACCGTGCAGAAGTACGAACATCGATTGACAGATCTAAGGATTGATGTCTCTTTGATCCAAATCGATAAAAGTGTGTCGGATTTTGATGATCGAACGGAAGTGCGCAAGCAAGCATCTATTTCCATTGAGGGTAAAATGAAGGAGTCAGGGACGAAATTTATGTTTAATACGCAACTCCTAGTGAGTCCGTTGTCGCAATAAATAGAACATGGCAGTTGTAAAAGGAACCGATTTTAGAAGTATAAAGGAACGTTTGTCAAAACGTGCAATGGGTTTGTGGGGAATTGATAACCGGGCAAAAGTAGACCCTGTTATTGATATGCTCCTCGATGTGTTTGCTTACGAGCTTGCACGCTTAAATGAAGAAATTAAAATATCCGACGGTAAGCTCTTAGAAAGACTTGCTCGTATAATGGTGGATGAAAGATGGTCGCTACCTGCTCCAGCGCATGCGCTTTTGAAAATGGTGCCGATCGATGAAGACCTCGAAGTAGATCGTAAAACGCAATTTTATTTCTCGAAAATGGAGTTCGGTGAAACTCGTGATGTTTTCTTTACTCCGCTCAAAACGCACCAGTTAATCGCTGGATATGTGAGATGTGCGGTTATTGGAGATAAACTAACTATTCGTGATGAAGCCGCAAACCCTGAATTTGAGGTGAATGCCTTGAAGGATAAGCGTGTGGATGATTTCACTGTTTGGTTGGGAATTAAAGTGGATAAAGATATCTTGAAGGAGACGAAAGATTTACCACTCTGTCTGCTTCTGAAGGATTCGAACCTTGATAGTCAGTTGAGAACTTCGCGCGTGTTTGATGGTGATGAGAATGAACTTCCCATGCAAAGCACCTTTGATGTATTAGAAACAAGGGAAATGGAACATTATGCGGAAGGGGTTTTACGTTATTACGAAAACTACTTGTACTCCGTTGATGTTTCCGAAGCGAAGAAGGAACAAAAAACAATCTCGAAACAATTTCACGGCATTTTCGATAGTCTTGACCTCGAAGATTTCGATGAGGAATTGCTTTGGTTAAAATTGAAATTGCCAGTGGCATTTGATCGATATGAGATCGAAAAGTTGCAAGTATCGATGAATGTCTTTCCTATTGTAAATAGAAGATTTGTTTACAAGCAACATTCCATCTCTCGAAATGGTCGATTGGTATCTCTTCCAACAGATCCTGAAGGATCAGATTATTTCTTGAATTTGGAATCACTTGTGGATGACACGGGAAGCGAATATGAATCGGTTATTAAAGCGGATATTAACGACTTGACCGGAACCTACTCGTTGTATTTTGGAAATGCGGATCGATTTGATCAGCGTGGAGCGAAAGGAATGCTCGATAAAGTAATCCAAACGGTTCGTGAGGAGGGAAGTGCATTTTCGGCAATTGGTTATGACTTGTTGAATGCGCACCTTGAAGATTTAAGTGATAAATTGGATGTCCTCGAAAAGAAGGTGAACAATTCATATAAAAGTATCATCGGTAGTTTGGAAAAGCAGTACTTGATCACGCAACCGTACGACAATGCAACAAATTATGAGTGTGAATTCTGGAAGACCAATGCGAACTTTGCAAACGGCATTTTAGACAATACACCGTTCAATCAATACCAAAACGTAGAAGTACTTTCTAACACAATTTTGCTTCAAACGGAAACCGTAGGCGGAATTATCCGTACATCTACCAAAGAAAAGATTAATAACTTAAGATCTGGGATGATCGCTCGGGAACGAATTGTGTCGAAAGAAGACATTAAATCCTTTGTGAAAGCCATGATCGGAAATACACTGGAATCGATTGAAGTACGCTCGGGAGTGGCAATTTCACCAAAGCGAAAAGAAGGCTTGGTGCGAACGTCTCACGTTGAAATAGAACTCTCCTCGAAGTACGCTATGAATGATGAAAACAAAAAGCGAATGGCGCAATTTATCCAATCAGAGTTGGAGCACCGTTCTGTTCAAAGTATTCCATACCAAGTACAAATTAGTTAAGAAGCATGGAAAGTTTATTTAGCTCAGCACTTAGTTCTGCGATTAAACTCGCGAAAAATTTTGCCGCCAATGATGGTCACGAAACATATGGAGTTTCACACTTGGCATTGGCTCTTTTTCATGAACCAACAGGATTAACGGAGGTTCTTCAAAGTATGGAGAAGGACGTGGCGTATTTGATGGATTGGTTCGAGATGCGACGTGAAGTCTACACAGGTGGAATCGGTGGAGAAGAAGGAACAGTTCCTGATCATCAGGTGCAAAAGATATTTGAAGAAGCGGAACGATCAAAAATCAAATTGGGAACAGACTACATCGATGGTGTATGTGTGTTCATGGCAATTGTTCGAGATGGTGTCGTATACGATAACCAGCAAATTGAAACATTAGAGATTGATGAAAACGATTTTCTCCGTCTGTACGATTCACCCATTCGGTCTTCTCAAGGTCTTCCTGGCGTGAGTGGTCAGAGTAGTGAGGAAATCATGGGAGCCATAAACTACTGCACGAATTTAAAAACGCAAAAGAACATCGATGAAGGGGCTTTGATTATCGGTCGAAGCAAAGAAATTCGATCGGTGTTTGAAAATCTTGACCGTCAAGAAAATCGTGGTGTCCTCGTTGTAGGAGATTCGGGAGTAGGAAAAACAGGCTTCATCAAGGCCTTGATTAAATACATCTCGGAGTCGAAAAATCCACGTGTTCAGGAAATGGATATTCTTGGATTAAACACAGCAAAATTGCTGGCGAATAGCGCAAATGTGAACGAGGTTTCTAAGAAACTCAGCAATATTTTTGACAAGGTTGAGAAATTGCCAAACTGTATTTTGGTGATCGATGATATGCAAGTTCTTACGGATACGGGACAATCGAATGGAGCAGTGATCAATTTGATTTCAGCGCAACTCAATGATGGTAAAGCAAACCTTATTGCAACGATTACGCCAGATGCCTACAGAAAAGGGATTGAAAAGCATTCGGTAAACAGAAAATTCGATCGGATTGTACTTGAAGAATTAGACGATTTTATCTTGTTGGAATGTCTCGAGAATCACCGATTGAAATTGGTGGCGCACTACCAGTTGAACATTGCAAAAGACGCGATTCAAGAAGCAGTTCACTATTCAAGAAGATATTTCAAAGAGAGTAAATTACCGTTGGGGGCTATCGATCTATTGGATCGTACTTTGGCACTTGTGCACACGAGTAATGCGAATTCTCAAAAAGATATTGAGCAGCTTTACAAGCGTATGGCTCAGATAAAAGTTGAAGATGAGGATTTTGATGGTAAGTCGAAGTTCTTGTATCGAAATGCATTGGATTTGATCAGTCCAGCAATTATCAATCAACGAACGAGCGATCAGGATTTGTTGCTGATTGAAGGTTTTGAGGATCGTTTCAAGGCATTGGAGCAGTTCTTCACGGAAATCAAAGGATTTGCAGAAGAGCCGATCAAAGAAGTGGATGATAGCCATGTTTCGGCACTTGTTGCGAGCATTACGGGAATTCCAATCGGGAAAATTCAAGCAGAAGAAAAAGAACGACTCCTCAATATTGAAGGTAAGTTGGGCGAGCGAGTGAAAGGACAAGATCACGCCATTTCAACGCTGTCGGATGCAATTATTGAATCACGAAGTGGATTGAGTAACCCGAAACAACCAATCGGTTCATTCTTCTTCCTTGGACCAACAGGAACAGGGAAAACGGAGTTGACCAAATCCTTAGCGGAATTGCTGTTTGATGACGAGAATGCGATGATTCGTTTCGATATGTCGGAGTTCAAGGAAGAGCATTCTGCCGCCTTGCTTTATGGGGCACCTCCGGGTTACGTCGGTTACGAAGAAGGAGGTATGCTGGTAAACAAAATTCGAGAGAAGCCGTACTCGGTTGTTCTTTTCGATGAGATTGAAAAGGCGCACGCGTCCGTGTATGACGTTTTCCTTCAGATTATGGATGAAGGAACCATTCATGATAAACTCGGAAGAGCAGGTGATTTCTCTAACGCGATTATCATTTTTACGTCGAACATTGGAAGCGAGTGGATTGCAGAACAAATGAGTCAGGGAATTATGCCGACTTCAAATCAATTGATTGAAGTGATGAGTAATAATTTCCGCCCTGAATTCTTGGGTCGTTTGACGGAAGTAGTGCCGTTTGCACCAATTAATCAAGACGTTGCAAAACTTATCTTCAACCTTCAAGTGAAGGCATTGCAAAAGCAGTTGTTGGATCAAAAGAAAATCAAGTTGAGTTTAACGGATGCTGCAACGGATTATCTCGTAGACAAAGGATTCTCAAAGAAATATGGAGCACGACCAATTGCTGGGGTGATTCGTATGTACTTGAAGAAAGTAGTTTCCAGAATGATTGTCTCTGAAGCAATTGTGGCAGGAGATCACGTCATGTTGGATTACAAAGACGACTCATTCATTTGGGAAAAAGTAGAGGAAGAAACGAAAACAGAAGAATCAAAAGTAGAGGAGGTAAAAGTAGAGGAGGATGAAGGTTGAATTAGAGCAAATACGGCGAAGTGATTTGATGAATTACATCGCTGAGGTGTTTTATGAAGAGTACGTATTTCTTATCAACGAAGATGTTGAAGAGAATGAGGTTTGGGTGCGCAAAGAAGGCGTAGGTAGCCGTGCGTTCTCTAAAGATGTGATGGATGTAACTCATCACAACTACATCGTTGGGTCTAAAATGAACGACTCAACCTTCATGCATTTGAGCCGAAATAGCCTATATCATCAACTTCCTGAATTTATTTTTCACCCAATTTCAATCCGTACTCCATCCATGGGAACCCGTGATGTAGTGCAGGCTATGAAGCATAACAAGCAGGTGGAAAATGAGAACATTCACTTTTTTATTCCCTTCGATACGGAACTTTTTCGTCAACGTCTCCGTTTAAATAACCGTCACCTACATATTTTTTCAGATGAGCAGGCGCTTGACAACGTCTTTTCCATCGCCAAAAAACTAGTAGGTAAAAGCATTGGTTTGACGAAAAAACAATATTACAAGTTGTTTTTGAGCCTTTGTAACGCTGAGGAGCTAAAAGAAAACCTACCACGATTGGAAGTGTTCTTTGAGCAATTGATTAGCGAAAAGGTTTTGTTGAAATACCGGGATAAAGTAAATGACTCAGTTCCGTTCTCACCAGTTGGTGAAGGGATTCTGGGGCAAAACTTTGGAACGCAAGGGAATTTTGTTCTTGAACAGGAAGATGTTGCAGTAACCGTGATTATTGAAGAAACAAAACCCTTTGAGTTTTTCGTCAAAACAAAACGAATTGTGGAGGAGGTATTGGAATTCTTCATCTTTTCAAATCGATCAATTCACGTTGATTTTAGATTCGATGCGAAAGAAGAGTTCCTACTTGGAGAGAATTTTTTGGGTTATGACACAAAAGTTGAAGCAGTAGCAGTATAAAACTAGATAAAGAAAACAGAAGCATAAATGGCAGTTCTTATTTCATTTTTCGTAAAGTATCTTTTGGCTCCCTTGATTGCCATTACCTGCGTTTTTCTCATTAGCAAGCTATCGAAGGGTAGAGCGATGATTAACATGAAGAAAATGATGATATTTATCCTCATTACTGTTATCATCCTTTGTATCCCGAGTTTAATAGGCGCAATAAAATTTGAGTTCGTTTGGGTCGGAGTCTACATAAGTATCATCAGTTATCTGGCACTTGGAGCACTCTACAACCTATTTGCCACATCCAAATTATTTAAGTCCATTGGTTTTAACGACAAAGATGTGCTTATCGTATTGGCCGTATTTATCATTATGTGTTTAACAGCTTGGATTTACTACCTCGTGTTTGATGCAGTAAGTGATTTGGAATACGCAGCGTGGACGGCAACACTATGCCTTTGGTTTCTCGTTCCTCTGTTCTATAGATTTTCAAAGAAACTCTTCCTTAGAATCCCATCGCCGTTTTACAAGTCATGGGTGGTTGAGCACGATCTAAACGATGACGAGTACTGGGACAACGTAGATACCTTCAGCTTGATGCAGGTAACGGTAAAAATCAAACGTTCACCAGAAGACACGGATTATTCATCATTCTCAGTAAAGTTGCCAAAAGATGTAACAATAGGAAGATGGTTCAACCGTTTCGTGGAAGATCAAAATATTCGATTCCCGAACAAAGCCATTGAAACGGAAAACGAGGATCAGCAATACGGTTGGATTTTCTATACCAGTCGTTGGTTATCAATGCCAATTTTTACGAGAATGCTCGACTTCGATAAAGAAGTTTCGGCAAGCAGAATTAGAAATAAGTCAACACTCTACATTCGCCGTGTATTAAAGGATGAAGTAGACGCAGACGCATAGAAAAAATTAAAGACAACGAAAAAACACGAACATGGAGAAGAATAAAAACTTTGCAGTCAATTGGACGGATGGAGTGAAAATAACACAGGAGCATTTCTTGGAAAGTTATTACCATGCCATGCACTCAATTCAGGATTCTGCAGCAACGAACCTTAATTCGTTCAACTACGGAGTGATTGGGTCGGCAAATGGTAATTTGAATTCTCTCGACATCGAAACGTACATTCATACGAATGAGCGCTTGGTGTTACGCCTTCAGGCATGTAATGCAATTACACCTGGTGGAGCACGCATTCAATTTTTGCCAGATATGTATGGTGGTGAATTACCAACAGCAACAGTTGAATCGGGAAATATTGATGCAAATAGCTCAATGGATTTCCTCGTGATTGTAACAGTGAATCCGTTCGAATTGGTTCCAGTAGGAGAGCCAGATCCAGAAGTGATTCCATTGCACCACCCATATGCTTTGCCAAAAATTGGACTTAGTATCGTGCCAAAGGAGCAAGTGAATGATAACTTCTTGAATTCGTACTTTCTTATTGTAGGACATGTTCAATGGAAGAACGGTGTGTTTAGCGTAGATGAGCAATACATTCCGCCAGTTACGAAAATCAAATACAATAATGAACTGGAAACGTTCTACAACCGTATCTGTCAAGTGTTATTGGAACTCAAGGCAAACTCAATTTTGATCAACACCAAAAACAGATCAAAATACGGAAACAATAAGTTGGCGAGTAACACATTTGCGCTCTGCGAGAAAGTGCTCGATTTTATTGGTGAATACCAGTTTGAGTTTAACCAAATTGGATTGGAACAACCGCCTGTATTTATCGCAACCAAAATTTCAGTTCTGGCCAATTACCTCTCGAACGAGTTGTCATTGATGGAGAAAGCTGAGAAAGAAGGATTGCTTCAGTATTACTACGAATGGATTGATATCAAGCCATCGCTCTTCGAATCAACAATGGGAGAAGTAATGCAGATGAAATACAATCACCTCGACATTAATGATATGATCAGCAAGGTGGATTACTTCGTGGCAATCATGAACCGACTTTGGAAAAAGATGGGGCAGCTCGAATACGTTGGTCAGCGTAAAGAGAATATTGTCATCAGTGAAGATAGACGAGAAGATAACTACACTACTCAGAAGAGCCGTTCTTGGTCAATTATAGATTAATTCAAAAGATAGAATTAGATGAAAGCGCTCAATAGAAAAGAACGAAAAAAAGCGAATTGGAAGTTCATTGCGATGTTCTCCACAACGATGTTGCTCATTTTTATTTGTAGCTTTTTCGTTTTGCGTATCGCGAAAGAAGGTGTGAAAGTACTGGAAGCAAAGCACGCAACCTATACCAAAACCTTCGAGAATCAAGCGTTAATCACGTTTAGAATTGAGGAAATCATTGACATGATTTATAGCTTGAAACAAGAGAGTAGAACAATTAATGAGCAGAAAAACTTGCAGGGGATTATCTCTGGGATTCGCCTCGATCTGGAGAACCTGATCAATGAAGAGTCAACCTCAATGAAAGAGTTCGATTTGTACTCACATCTCTTGGAAGAAGTTTCGATGATACAAACCTCCATCGACTTGTTTAAGGAAGATGAAGAATCAAGACTGTATAGCCAGCGTTTATTGGAACGTTGTCGTGAAAAATACCGTGAAGATCGCTTGAAAGAAGGTAAAGCAGAAAAAAAGGAAGAATAATGATTACAGATAGTCTAAACGAATTTTTTTGGAAGAAAGTCAAGTTCATTCTTTTGTTCTTGCTTTGTGGAACGCTACTATACATCGTTTCGGTACGGTATATTTTTGTGATTCCTCATTCGGATAATGCAGAGCTCCTAAGTGCAATTCGTGGCTACGAGGATGTCCTTGAAGAACAATCTGAAAAGCAAAAAGAAATTGCTGAGCTATTCAAAAAAATTGAAGAGATGGAGTTTGATATTCATCAAGTTCAGAAACAAGATGAGGTGACACAGCGCATTTCACTTATCAGAAGGTTGTACAAGGATCACGACCTGAATTCAAAATATAAATTCAGTGTGATTTCTGCCGATTTATTGACGCTTTATTTCAATACAAAACAAGAACATAGCTCATTGAAGAAAAACAAGAAGTTAGTTGAGGATAATTTAATGGAATGTAAAGCCAATTTAAAATGAAACCAAAAACTAAAATTGCTATTATCGTTCTTGCTTCTGCACTTGTTGTAGCTGTGATTGTTGCGATCCTAATACCTTCCAGCATTGATTTTGGAAACGTGGATTACTTCATTACAGATACAAATAGCGACTACCAGTATGAGGTGGGGGAGCCGCTTACATTTAAGTTGGCGGATAGTACGATGAGAGAGCGTGATATTCAATGGTATTTCGGAAACGGAGATACGATTCGCGGAAAAGATAGTGTGCAATACACCTACTACGAGGAAGGAAAATATTTGGTAACACTCATTATCGATAACAAATATCCAATGGATAAGTACATCGACGTGGTGAAGGCAGACCAAAAGGGACCGCTCGATTCTCTGGTACAAATTAATGGACCCGAACTGGGATACATCGGGGAGGAATTGGTTTTTTCATCCTATGGTCCTGGTGTCGAAAGTTGGTTCTGGGAGTTTGGTGAAACAGGAAACGTAGATGCTTATGAAGGTCAAGTAGTCTATATCTACCGCGATACTGGAGTGTACACGGTGAAACTCAAAACGAATGTTTCCGAATATCCTGTAGAGCACAAAATCAAAGTTCTTTCGCTATTCGAGGCGATTGATGAATCCGATCCAGTCGATTCTCTGGAACTTTTACACAACGATATTAAACGACGTTTCCAGGCAATTGCGAATGCAAGTATCGGAGATAAAAGCGTCTTCTATGATAATGTGAAGTACCTCGAAAGAACGTATACATGTGGAAATGGTGAGCGTGTAGTAATTGTGGTGAATGGAGATAAATACAATGATTTGTATAGCTATTGCCAAGGGTTGCACTCGCTCGAAGGACGGGGAAGACGAACCCTCAACATCGATGAAATTGTGAAAATCACAAAAGGTGTCGATGGATGTATCAACAAAATTGAGGTCTCTCAAAGCGTAATCGAACTCTAGAAGTATATCCAACGAATAACACAATGACAAAAAAAATGATGCGAAGTAGCAAAATAGTTACACCGTCTTATGCCATGAATGCAAGTTTTATGTTTGTGCTGTTTTTGTGTGTTGCATTCCCTAGTGTTGCTCAGATTGGGAAGTACCAACGAGTGAAAAAACTGAATTTTGGAACCTACAATTTTCATGGAGATACAACGGTTGACCAAAAAAGAGATCGCGGTTTTTATGTGGTTTATTCGGATCGAGATGAGAACAGTGCCTTTAACGATGCATACGCGCAGAAAAGAAATCCAGCGCAGCCGTTCCTAAAGCCTTACTTCGTGATCAACGAGAAGAATGATTACATGGAGTTGGTTACTTTTGATCGCTCGCTTATCGGAAAACCCAAAGGTTTCTTCGCGATGTTTTACTTGGGGAACTACACTTTCGCTGATTCAAAATCTGCAGAGTATATCGGTTGGGTACACAAAGACAAATTATTGCATTATTCGTATGCTGAGATGAGTGCGATCAACTACAGACCGGTGCGCTATGTTCTTGGCGTTAAAAAGTTGAATACGCTCTACAACATCGAAAAATTTGTTGTGGAGGATAAGGTGAAATTATACCTAGATCCATCTTTTAAAAAGGCTTCTGATAAGGAGATGAACCTGAATCAAATCGTTTATGTTTTCAAAGAAAATGAACGAAAAACGGCAGTGCTTATTTCAAATAAAAGTCAAATCAGTGAGGCTGATGCCGAGGATCGAATCATGGGCTGGGTGTCAAAAGACTTGGTGAACTATGTGGGGCAGCAACAGGTGTACAGTACGGAAAATGTTGATAGCATCGTTTTCTTTCAACCTTCTTACTTCAGCGATAAAGAGGTGTTGTACAAGAATGAAATAGCTTCGTCACTTATATTTAATACTGAAAAGCATGAGTCTCAACGAGAGCTCGAATCGGACACCGTGGACGTGATGGTGCCAGCAAGTGTATGGGATCATAGTTTGAATACGCTCACGAATGTTGAGGGTGATGAACTTCTGATTAGTAAGATTGACGAGATCAAAAAAGAAAACAAGAAAATCAATTTCCATTTTATCTTCGATAGCAGCGATGATGCGAAACTCAAGCAGATCAAATTGATGGCATCGCTCCAGAGAATATGGTTGCTCTATGCGGAGAATGAAGAATATTCCGATTACCAGTTCACGTTCAGCACGAGTTCGTATGGAACCAACGAGTTTTATTATTTCGAACAAACAACTTCTTTCCCAGATTGGATTGAGTACATCAATAAAGTATTGCTAAACGACCCGAATGTATACAAGTCGATGGTAAACGATGTGGGAATTGAGCGTTGTTTTAACTACGTATTGGCATCTTCGGATAGTGTCGATTTCTCCACAAACATTGTGATCGTTTCGGGAATGAAGGCATTTACAAGAATGAGTGCTAGAACGAAGTCGGACTTGACACGACGTTTGGCAAGAGCATCAACTCGCTTGATCTTTTTCCAACTAGCGAATCAGGCGGAAGATGTTTACCAAGAATATATTCTTCAGGCGAAAGATTTGTTGAGCCGTGTGGCGATGGAATATGGTGAGTTTATCAAGTCGTTTACCGTGGACAACAACCTTGTGAAGGAGAAAAACATCTTTAATTCCATTCCTTCAGAAGACAATCTCTACGTCTACGATTCGCCAAGGGCAAGTAATTATCAAGGGGGAATTGGCTTCTCGAAGATGAATTCGGAGTTGGTGCCAACTTCATTCGACCTTGTGCTGGATTCGGTAATATCGAATACGCTTCGAACCAATAAACTCTACACGGAATCGCTCGATGCGTATAACAGTAAATTGGGATTCTTGAGAAGTCGCCCAAGTAGATTTATTGAGAAAGTCGTTGAGCAAGATTCGACCTATCAAGGTCAAGCGAACCTTATCCCACGAAACAGGTTGGATGAAAGTTACAACCGATACGAACAATTAGTGATCGAAGAAAATGGCTTGTCAACAGCTTACCTCCTGAGTGAGCCTGAGCTGCAAATTTTGATCGATAACTATAAATCCTTGGTTCCTTTGTTTTCTGGAGAAGTTGAACGCGGCGAACGACGAGTAGTTGCGGAGATGTATGCGGAAAATGTCAAGAACTTGAACGAGTTGTTTATGCGTAAAGTACTGACAGAAAAAAGCACCGTAGCTGATTTGGTGTTTATCAAGTCGGGAATTCCCGTTGGAACGCAAAGACTTCACGAAATCAAACTGAAGGATATTCTCAAGAAACGTAAAATTGGACACGAAGAATTCCAACAACTACTACTGGATCTTCGTAAAAAGGTGGATGAACTCGAAACAATTTTCGCGAACGACATCAATATGACGAAGGAATATGATGCTTCTACGCGTTACTTCTTCATCCCCGCTGAAAAATTATTTTAAGCATGGCGGACACCAAAAAAAACACTCCCGAGGAAATACCGTTGCATGAAGTCGTACTTTCTGTAATTTACGAGGTCAACAGAGAAAGACCTGTAGAATTGTCAGCAACCGATGTTTTTTACAAAATGTCAGACCCAACGTTGACTGAGCGCCAGATTACCCAGGTGCTGGATTGGTTGGTGAATGAAAAACGCCTAGAGAAATTTACTGATAAGTATTCACTGGATCGTTTTGAGTTTTTGGATCAGCGAAGTAAAGAAGAAGGTCCGTATATTCCAAAGAAGGATGAATCTGGCCAACCGTTGCCACTTCACGAAGTGATTTTGGATGCTATGTACCAGGCAGGGATGAATTCACCTGTTGAGCTAACGGCAAGTGATATCTTTTGGAAGATTTCTGATCCTGCTGTCAGAGAAAGTCAGATTACGGAAGTATTGGATTGGCTGGTCACTCAAAAAAGAGTTGATCAATTTGCTGGAAAGTACGCGATGACCTCCCTAGAATTTCTTAGCCAAAAAAGTGCCAAGGGAGAAGAATCGAAGAAAGAAAAGAAGACGGCAAAACCTAAAAAGCCGGC
This sequence comes from Flavobacteriales bacterium, assembly GCA_013373595.1. Classification (GTDB taxonomy): domain Bacteria; phylum Bacteroidota; class Bacteroidia; order Flavobacteriales_D; family Crocinitomicaceae; genus UBA4466. Next base: position 47,803 of record JABXHO010000051.1, read on the forward strand.
AACTCCAAAACCGAAAAAGACAGAAAAACCTGCAGTAAAGAAACCGGTAGCCAAAAAGCCTGCTGAAGATTCGAAAAAAATAGCTGAAAAACCGAAGAAGGAAAAAGCGCCAGAAGTGAAGGTGACGAAAAAGGAGAATGCACAAACTACGCCGACGCCTAAAAAGTCAACTCCTAAAAAGCCTGTAGTTGAACAAAAAAAGACACCTGTAGAAGTAAAACCAAAACAGGAAAAGTTGCAGGAAGTGTCTGTGCCGGCTAGCTCTCCCCAATCTCCGAAAGGTAATTCGAACCTTGTAGCAATCCTCACCACTGCTGCAGCAGTGATTGTTGTGTATTCGATCTATTTAGTCTTTACTATTGAAAGTAATAAAGCGTTGTCGGAAGACCTTCAGAAGGTTCAATCTGAAATGACGACGGCACAAAAGGAACTTGCTGAATTATCAAAGGAAGCAGATGGCAGCGAAAGTGTAGAGCTTAAGCTTGAGCTCATGGAAGATATGCTAGCAATGAGTTCCGTTCAAGCCAATACCTTACAGGAGAAAATGGATCAATCCACAAGAAACAATTCGGTTTTATTCCGATTAGTAGTTTCTTCATTCCTATTAATCCTTCTTTTAGGAGGGCTGATTTTTGTCAAAACGCGGAAGGAATAAATCACAAAAAAACACTTCTATCAAAGTTGAAGTTCGTACATAATTGAGTAGTGATCAGCTTTATAGGGTACAGATTTGTGTTATTTTGGGTTCAATGTCAAAAAAAGTGAATTTAATCGAAGAAAAATTTGGTTTAATCGAAATGAATATATAATTTTCCTCTCAAGAAATAATGCTTAACCGCTGCGTTCCCAAGCTTATATTGATCAGCCATTGCACTTTTTGATATAATCAGCTCTAAAAGGATAGATTGTGTGTTGTGTAAATATCCTAGATCGATTAGCAAGGTGATAAAGCATAGAGAAGTACCTATTTAATACTAGTCAAATATAGGTGGTTTGAAAGTGGCAGAGTTTCTTAACTATTATTTATTTATTTAACTTAAAATTTTAAAGATCATGGCATCATTTAGAGCATCTTTAGATTTCGCGGGAAAAGAGTACGATGTACTTTTCTCAACTTACGAGTTTTACCGTGATGTAGACAAGAAAGGATTAGTAGCATCAAACGTATACGGAGGTGAAGTAACCGTACGTATTCAGTCAACTGATGACACTCAATTCTTAGAAGACATGTTGAACAGCCACTTCAAATTGGTTGAAGGAACAATCACTTACAAGAAAACGAACGAGGACGCAGCAATGAAAAAAGTTGAGTTCAAAGACGCATACATTATCCGTCTTAAAGAAACGTTGGACGTAGTCGGTGAGAATCCAATGTCTTTGTTGATTACATTCTCAGCAAGAGAGATTCAAATTGGTAACGCTTTACACGAAAATCGTTGGCCAGCAGTTTAATATGGTAACGTCAAGAGGAGCTTTTTTTAAGCTCCTCTTTTCTTTTGCACTTAACAGCTACTGCATACTAACAATCATCGAAACTCTGCCTGATGAAATGATCCTGTACTCATGAACATGTGTCTCTCCAGATACGTGATTTTTCATTTAAATACGGATAGTTTATCGTTTCTTATGTCTCGATCGAGATACCTACAAAACTAAGAGAGCAATCAACCACCAAACGTTCGGCTTGAGTGAACGACATGGAAATTGTTCCAGAAAGATTTCTCTTTCCAATCTGATAAGTGATTGCGCTGGTTTTATAGCTGTTGTATGCATGCTCGTACAAGAGAACCTACAGTTTTGTAAGTCGTGATTTTTCTGGATTTTTTCCGAGTAAATCTGCGAAGTCAAAATCCTTAGAACGCTACTTTCTAATTGTAAAAATCTTGTATTCAATCAAAAACACGAAGCGCCGATTAGATGCCTTTCTAAAACACGCTTTGAAAAGAGAAAAAAACCTAGGCTTCATGCTTGATAGGGTGAAAAAAAAGTGGTAATTTAAAACGCATTCTGGCGCGGTTTTTATGAAAATCGTAAAACGCTGCCTAAACACTAGAGATATGACAAACAATAAAACAACCGTCAGTATTGAGGGAAAGAGCCTTACGACGTTTGAAACGATCAACTTAACACAAGGCATCAACGACCATCATCATTTTGAAATTACGGTAGATTCTGAAATAGTTGAAAAACTCGGAACGCATACTTTAGATGTTTCGAAAGAATGGCTGGGTAAATCTATTGTGATCGGTTTCGGAGAAAAAGAATTTTTAGGCGTGATCGTGAACGTTCAAATGGTTCACGAAGATGGTTTCAATGGAATTATCGTTATCAGCGGATATTCAAAAACGATTCTTCTAGAAGGTGGACCGCATGTTCAATCGTGGTTGGATAAAGATCTTTCAAGTATTGTGAAAGAGGTAACGAAAGAAGCTGGTGTAGATGCCGCTGTTAAACCGGTGTACACAACTCCTTTCGAATATCAGGCGCAGTACGGAGAAACGCATTTTGAATTTATTCAACGACTCGCAAAACAACATAATGAATGGCTCTATTACGATGGAGTGAAACTTGTTTTCGGTAAGCCAGCGCAGGAAGCACCTGTGGAACTGGAGTACGGAGCGGATATTGATTCTCTCAGTATCTCAATTGAAGTCATTCCAAGTAAACAAAACCGTTTCACATATAATTCTCTCGACGATAAACAGGAAGAGTCAAAAACGAAAGACCAAGTTGGCGGATTAAACGAACTTGGGAATTTTGCATTCAATAAGTCGAAAGAAGTATTTGGAATTGTACCCAATGGATATTCTCATGCCCGCGTAAAAGATAAAGATCAAGTGGATGCGGTTATCAAGAGCAAGCAAGGAAGTGCTGTTTCTCGAAGCAATGTTCTACGTGCCTCTTCTTCCATCAAGAATCTAACGGTTGGAACAGTCGTTAAAGTCATCGCAAAAGCATTAGGTAGAGATATTTCTGAGGATAAGAATTATGGTGAATATTTGATTACAAGCATCAGCCATTCGGCAACAGGACTTGATAAATATTCAAATCAGTTTGAAGCGATCCCGTCAGGAGTTGAGTTCTTGCCTGAACCAGTGGTGGACATGCCAATGGCAGAAACACAGATTGCAACAGTATTATCAAATGCCGACCCGAAGAAAAAGGGACGTGTGGAAGTTCAATTCCAGTGGCAAACAGGTGATATGAAAACAGCATGGATTCGTGTGATGACACCAGATGCAGGTAAGAGTGATATGGTTGGAACGAACCGTGGATTTGTGGCTATACCTGAAGATGGAGATCAAGTGATGGTCGGATTCAGATACAACGATCCTAACCGTCCATTTGTAATGGGAAGCATGTTCTCTGGTACTACCGGAGGCGGTGGAGGTGAAGCGAATAGAACGAAAAGCCTTACCACACGAAGTGGAGCAACCATTACCATCGACGACGATGAAGGTCAAGGACACATCACAATTAGCGACCCAAGTGGAAACGTGATCACACTAAATGGTGATGAAACAATCAATATTAGTGCTCCTACTAAAATTACCATGTCATCGAAAGAAATCGAGTTGCTTGCAGAGGATAAAATCACCATTACGGGAGATAACAATGTCGAGGTGAATTCGAAAGATATCTTGGCGAAAGCAGGAACAAAAATGGAGCTTTCGAGTGACGCGAACATGAACGTGAATTCACTTTCAAAAGAAGAAAAACATACCACTTACAAATTGGCTGCCCAAGCAACTGTTGACATCAATGGAACGGCAATGACAAATGTAAAAGGTGGAATGTTAAACCTGAACTAGAGCAATGAGCACTTTCAAAGATGAGAATCCGATTACGTATCGTATTGAAAAAATGCGGACGAATTGGGTGGAAAATGTCACCGACGATACACAACTTGTTCGGTGGATTGTGCAGAAGGATGAAGTGAGAATGGTAAAGGCATTTGCTCTACTTGAAAGTTCTGAACATGGTCAAATTCCCGATTTGTTCATCAATTTCGATCTTCCTTTTTCAACGGAACAAGAATATGGACTCGATTTATTGAACAATTGGTTGGGAATCTGGAATGATGAGAACGCTAGAGCAGAAGTAGCGGACGCAAATGTTCTACCTGATTGGGATGATACACCATTTCAAGATGCGCCAGTGAAGAAAAGTGAAGAGACATTCTTAGATGCAATGTCCTCTTTTGCTGAAAGCATTGACCCGAAACAAAAGTTGGTACTGAATGTTATGCCTTCCGACTTTATGGGAGAACCTGGTTTTGTGGATTGGGTTTTGAAATGTTTAGAGATTATGCCGGAGAATATCCGCTTTATGATCTTTGACTTGGATGAAATTCCACTCTTCCATAAAATTCCGATGCATTTCAGAGTAAGTAGCCTGATGGCGAATCTCAATATGTCGGAGGCAACCAAGGAAATTGTCCAACAAGGAGACGCAAATGATCCTTCTGTCGGAGTGAACCTTTGCCTGTTAAATATTGCTGAAGCAACAAACGACAAAAACGAAGACGATATTCATAAATGGGGAAAGGAAGGTGTAGAAATTGCTGAAAAGACAGGACTTAAAAGTATTGTCGCAACAATTTACCTTGCCTACGGAAGTGCCTTTTTTCAACTGAAAAAAATGAAAGAAGCGATTCGCCTGTTTAAATCTGCAGAGGAACAAGCACTCGAAGGAGCAGTAGAAGAAGATGTGGCCATTCCAGCTGTGATGCTTCAAGTATATAATTTTCAGGCAGCAGCCTATTTATACAGGAAAAAGTACGAAGAAGCCAGAGAGTGTTTCATGAAGTCGGCGGAAGAATCGTTGAGGCAAAAGAATACGGCAATGTACTTGGAGTCGCAACGTCAGGCTTCGATCATGTCAGAAAAGTTGTACGACACAAAAGCGGCGTACGATCTAACGGAAGAAGCCTACGAGAAGTACAAAACGCACGACAAATTGCAATTGAAATTTACATCAATGCTCTTGATTTGTAATCGTTTGTATGATTATGCATACGATGAGAAGAACAAGCCATTGATAGATGAAATAGATGAGTTTGCTACAGATATCTGGGGAGAACATTGGAAAGATGCTTCTCAGAAAGAAATGTATCAATCAATATTAACCACAGAATGAACGAATTATGTTATTAGCATCGAAACACCTGAATATAACCATGGGAGTGGACATTCACATGGTGACCATTCCTCCATCTCCGGCACCAGTGCCGATGCCCCATCCGTTCGTGGGTATTATCATGGACCCTTTCGACTACCTTCCACTGGTCGGAACAATGGTTCATGTCAACAAACAGAAGAGATCGAATGCAGGTACTATGGCAACGCTTGGAACCGTGAAGCATATCCCAATGGGAGCAGGATTTCACCCAGGTTTTATGCCAATGATTGCTCACGAAGGAATTCAGTTCTTTGGTAGTATGACTGTAAAATCGGATGGTACTTTCTTCAGCGGTGCAACATTTAATTTAATGACGTGTAGTTGTGTGGGGATTCCTCTAGGATCTCCAGAAAAGTACTTACCAACAACCACATCTATTCCTATTCCTGCTGGACTGCCTGTAATGGTCGGAGGACCTCAGGTGCCAGATATTCAAGGGATAATCATGAAGATGATGATGTCTGGAGCGTTGAAATTCTTACTAAAGAAAGCTGGTAAACTCTTCAAAAAAGTGAAATCCAAATTGAAAAGAGGCTGTGGCTGCTAACTTATTCACGTATTTAAAACTCTGAAGCATGCTAAGTTTAATCACCGGCGAATCGGTATTCCACGATATAGATTTTCGTTTGAATGGTCCCATAGGATTGGAATGGACACGAAATTACTTCACGTTCATTGATCGCAAGACAATGATGGGAGAGAA
>JABXHO010000052.1 GCA_013373595.1 Flavobacteriales bacterium
AGCGGCAAAACCGACGATAAACATTAATGTATAAAGTAATTTTTTCATGGCTTCTTTTTTTAAAAGACGAAGCAAGTCGTCTAAAAGTTGTATTGTTGTAAAAGCTAATCTACAATTTTTTTGCCAATTTTAATTAATGAGTTCTTTATTACCATACAAAATAAAAGACGACATCGAAGCAGGATGTGATGAAGCCGGTCGTGGTTGCCTTGCCGGTCCTGTAGTTGCAGCAGCTGTTATCTTACCTCCTGACTTTAAAAATGAGCTTCTCGATGACTCAAAAAAACTCACAGAAGCGAAGCGAAAAAAACTTCGGCCGATTATTGAAAAAGAGGCGCTCGCCTACGCTGTATCGTTTGTAGATGAAAAGGAGATTGATGAAATCAACATTTTGAATGCCAGCTTTATTGCCATGCACCGAGCAGTGGATCAATTGAAACTTCGTCCAACTTCGTTGCTCATTGATGGAAATCGATTCAATCCGTACCCAGATATTCCGCACGACTGCATCATCAAAGGAGATGGAAAATATTTATCCATAGCAGCCGCATCTATTCTCGCCAAAACATATCGCGACGAATACATGGAAAAACTCCACGAAGAATTTCCTAATTACGATTGGAAAAACAACAAAGGCTATCCTACAGTCAAGCATCGCGCTGGAATTTTGGAGCATGGAGACTGCAAATATCACCGAAAGAGTTTTACGCTGCTTTCCCCTGAACAACTTTCGCTTTTCCCGTAGAAGTTGGTTAAACAATAAATTGTTCATTCTTTAATGCAAGGAACATCTTCTCCGTCTGCTTTCTGCCTATTTTTGATAGAAACAACGCTTCATGTTTAAACGTGTTCTTCTTGGACTGATATTTCTTGCCAGTATCGCTTGGGTCGGATACATCGGATACGGAATTTTTACGGCGACGAATGAGTACTCCGAAATCCACGTATTTAACGAAGCGGATGGACAGGTAATTATTGTCAATCGTTCATCTGAAGTAGCATTCGATGCCATCAACGGCTTTGCGGAAAGTCCAACTTATGACATTGCACAATCCTTAACGCCAGCGTACAAAACAGGCTATTTTAGTCTGAAACGCCCACAATTTATTTTAGTGAATAGCCAAAATTGGGACGCAAAGCAGCTACAGGGAGTTTTTGGTGAAGAAAACCTGCAGGTTGACGAAAAGAAAAAAACGATTTCAATTAACGATTGGTCAGGAACCTACAAAAATGATCGTCTGTACCTTTCTCAAAAAGATTTCGAAAAGAACAATCCGGCACTCAGCCCATTTATCTACGATAAAAAAGCCAGTGCATCTGTACTCACGTTTGATCCGGAAAATAATGTTTCGACTGTTTTAGATATCTACTTCAAGGAAGATGGAAAAGTAGATTACATCACGCGCAATGAAGACATCGAACAGGGAAAGCAAATTCGAGATCAAGTCCTTTTTGCCAGCTATGTGAGTCGAAAAGTGAATAGCTACCATTTCTTTGAACGCGATTACTACGCAACGCTCGACACCGTTTTTGCCAACGGCCCAATGTCGAAATGGTTGCAGTCAGGTTTTGTAAAAGTCGACTACAACGGTACACCTGTGTTAATTTGCGATTATATCGGTGGACAAGATCCTGTATTGATACTAAATGACTTGCAGCAAACAACGGATTCATCTCGTTTTACAACTCCACTAACATCTACCTTCCCTTCTTCAGGAAAATCTTACTACGTAAAGTACTTGGATGATCTTGTAGTGATTTCAGAAAAGGAAGACGCGTGTGATTTATTCGTTGCCGACTACAAACTTGGAAACACCATTGCCCAGAGTAATGCCTCAAAACAACGCATCTTCGGAGGGCTTCCACAGTCGGTTTCCGAACGATACATTGCGGATGACCTACGCATTTCAAGAGCGGTTTACAACGGGTATCTGCTCGAAACAAAATTTGGACAAGCAGCCGCTGAAATGGAAGCTCAAGACGAATCCATTGCCATGATGTGCGACTTCAATATAGTCGACTTTCAAACCTTTGATCAACCCGGAAAGCTAGTTGCTCTCGGATCAAAAGGAGAAGTGGCTTTCTTCAATAAAGGAAAGAAAGCATGGGCAAAAAAACTCGAAAGCAAAGCACTTGGAAGCATTCAACTGATCGAATTACACGGTGGAGGCGATACATACGTGTTAGTGAATACGGATGATGCTATTCATCTTTGGAACACCAAAGGTCAGGCTGCCTCAGGATTCCCAATAAAACTAGAGAAACCAGCCATGAACGAAGTGAAGTTCTATCGATGGAAAGACAAAAGCTACTTCCTGGTAACGGATGAAGAAAACACCACACTTCAATTCGATTCAGAAGGTCGTGAATTGACGCATTTTGCTTCCAAAGTAAGACCTGAACGCCAAATCGACGTATGGGCAAGTCAAGGCAGACTCTTTTTCGGGTTTGCATCTTCAACACAGTTTGAAATGTTCGAAGTAGCGAAAAATAAAACCCTGCGTACGTTTGACATCCCCGAGAACAGTCAGTCGCTCAAAACACCAAATCAACTTTTCCACTATGGTGTTTCGAACGGTAAATTATATCAGGTGAATCAAAAAGGGACGAAAACTAATTTTGAATCTTACGCTGAGGGTCAGCTTCTTCCAATCAACAGATTATCGAAAAACCCAGTACTCATTGTTCGGTCGAGAAACACCTTACACTTTGTGAATCAGAAAGGTATCGAAATATCAAAACTAAGAATGCCGTTCAATGAAATTGAAGAAGTGGCGCATTTCAGTCTCAATTCAGGAAAAACAGTTATATCCGTTATAGATGGTCTTGAGAATAACGTATATTTGTACAATACGGCTGGAAGTCAACTGTACAACCGTTCATTCGAAGGTAAAACCAAGGTGAATGTTTCCGCAACTGGCAACGGTCTTATGATAACTACAGTGGTTGACAACTACGTCATCCAATATTTTGAAAACTAAAAACAAATCAAGAATGAGAACTTTAAAACGTTTAGCATTCCTTGTTGTCGTGTCCCTTTCTTTCTCTAGTTTTGGACAAAACTATCTCGGAGTTCACAGTAGTAATTATGGTGGAGTGATGTCTACCGACCTTCAACCTGCAAGTTTTGTTGATGGCCGATTCAAATTTGACCTCAACCTAGCAAGTTTTAACTTCGGTCTTTGGACGAACGCTGCTTATTTTGACTCTGGAGATATGCCAAAATGGTGGGTTAAATCGTTCAAGCAAGATGACTTCGGCGGAGGAGTAACAGGATATGAGTCGGGAGGAACAAACCCAGACAATGATTGGATTTTGCCTGATTCTACCTTTGCTGATCGTTACATTTTCAGAAGTTATGACAGTATTGGTGATCCTCTCGGAAGAGAAACGGTTGGTTTTTACAACAACATCCAAGTAGATGTTTTGAACTTCATGTTCCACATCAATCCAAAAATTGCAGTAGGTTTTGCCGCTAAGTTTCGAAGCATCACAAACATTGATGATGTAGACACAAAGTTGGCTGTACTCGCAGAAAACGATCTTGAAATTGCCTCATTATGGAATCAACAGTTCAACGAAACACTATTGAACTTGAACCACATGAGCTGGATGGAATACGGTTTTATTTATTCTCAAGTATTGAAAGATGACGGAGAACATTTCATGAAAGCCGGAGGTAAAGCGAAATGGCTTTCCGGATATTCAGCGGCCTATGTTCACACAAATAACTTTTCGTACAACCTTTTCAATGCCGATACTTCACGCTACTTGAATGGAGATTTCGCGTACGGTTACTCGAACAACATTGATGATATTGGTTCTTCAGATGGATTGCCAAAATCATCTTCTAAATTTGGTTTAGGACTTGACCTCGGATTCGTTTACGAATGGCGCCCAGATTGGAAAGAGTACAAATACGACATGGACGGTGAATCGAACCTATGGAGAAGAGACAAAGAAAAATACAAACTTCGTGTTGGAGCTTCTGTCTTGGATTTGGGAGGAATGCGCTTCCAAAAAGGAGAAATCACTTCTGATTTTAGTGTAAATACAGAACAGTTATTTGATTTAGCCGTTTTCGATCAAGCGAATGGTTTCGCCAGTTTCGATTCTATTATCGACAGCTTAACAACGTATAACCCTGATTGGACGGAAACAGATAGTAAAGCAACTTTCTTTATGCGTACACCAGCATCTGCGAGCTTCCAAGTTGATTACCACATTTGGAAACACTTCTACGTGAATGCAACAGGAATTTTTAGCATCAACAACCGAAAGAACCCACACCGTGTTCGCGTAGCCAATCAATTCTCGATTACTCCAAGTTTTGATCAAGCGTGGCTTGGTTTCCACTTGCCTATTTCTTACAACAAGTACTCTGGATTGAAAACTGGTTTCGGTACACGCCTTGGACCGCTTACCGTGGGTGTAACAGATTTCAGAACATTGTTTGCTGCAGGGAAAATCAAAGGTGCTGAATTCTACGCTGGATTGAGAGTTCCAATTTTGTACTTCCACCCAAGTGATGTGGATGGTGACCTTGTTTCTGACAAAGTGGACGAATGTTTAGTAGTTCCAGGTGTTTGGGAATTCAAAGGATGTCCAGACACAGACAGCGATGGAATCAAAGACATGGACGATTTATGTCCAAATACAGCTGGTCTTGCTGAATTCCAAGGATGTCCAGACACAGATGGTGATGGAATTCCAGATAAAGATGATAAATGTCCAGAAGAAGCAGGAGACAAATTCTTCGATGGATGTCCTGACCGCGACAACGATAGCATCATCGACTCTAAAGATGATTGTCCAGACGTACCAGGTCTTCCTGCATTCAAAGGGTGTCCAGATACAGATGGTGATGGAATCAAGGATGAAGACGATGCGTGTCCAGATGTAGCAGGTCCACTAGTAAATAATGGATGTCCTGATACAGATGCTGACGGATTATTCGACTTCATCGACAACTGTCCAACAGAATTTGGTCCGAAAGAAAACAACGGTTGTCCTTGGCCAGATACAGATGAAGATGGATTACTTGACAAAGATGACAAGTGTCCAAACATGGCTGGACCATTAGCAAATGATGGATGTCCATACCAAGATACAGACGGTGATGGTATCCTCGACAAAGACGATGATTGTCCTGCAACAGCCGGTGTACCTTCAACTGAAGAAGGAATGAATGGTTGTCCTAAAATCGAGAAAGAGGTAGAAGAAGTGCTTCAAACAGCCTTCGACAACCTTGAGTTCGAAACAGGTAAAGACATCATTAAAGCCGCGTCGATTCCTTCATTGACGAAATTGGCTGAAGTATTGGTTAAAAAGCCAGAATGGAAACTTCAGATTTCAGGTCACACGGATAGTCAAGGTAACGATCAAAACAACTTGATCTTGTCTAAGAAACGTGCGGAAGCCGTGAAGAACTTCATGGTAGAAAATGGAATCAATGCAGATCGTCTTAACACATTGTACTTCGGAGAGACGCAGCCAATTGCTGACAACTCGACAGCAGAAGGTCGTCAACGTAACAGACGTGTTGAAATGAAAATCATTTTCGATTAAGCAATCGTTATTGAATGATACAAGCCGATTCGCTCTTGAGTGAATCGGCTTTTTTATTTTGAGCAAAACCATTTGGCGTCGATTTCCTCGTATTCAGTAAAGAATAATGCTCAATTTGATGATGTCCTGCACACTTTCGTAACAAATTAGTTCGGACAGGGTGGTATTTTCCGCATTTTGTTCATTATATTTAGGAGAACCGAAAATCAGACAATGAAATTTCTTCTCAAGCTACTCTTTTTACTACTCTCCCTTGTTGCGATTGTTCTAATAGTAGGACTCTTCATCGATGGGAAGTTTTCCGTAAAACGATCTATAACAATCAATCAGCCGCAGGAAGTCGTATTTGACTACATCTCCTCGCTCAATAACCAACAGGAGTATGGCGTGTGGCACAAGAAAGATCCCACTATCAAAATCACCACAAAAGGAACGGATGGAACCGTAGGTTATATCTCAGCCTGGGAAAGTTCCCAAGAAGATATTGGTAAGGGAGAACAAGAAATTACGCACATTGTCTACAACAAACGGATTGATACCGAAATTCGGTTCAAAGAACCTATGAACGGAACTTGTCAGGCCTCGATTATTGTGGAAAGGGACACCAACAATTCATCCACTGTAACATGGATCATGAAAGGAGAAAGTACGTATCCGTACAACATCTTGGCTTTGTTTATGAATGTAGACAAGGAAATAGGTCCAGACCTCGAAAATGGACTGAACAACCTAAAAGATATTTTGGAATCACAGAATAACTGAATCTGAAAAAGAGTTAACTGATTTTTTCTCCCTAATTTTAGGGTGTGATCAGACTACAGAAAAAACACCGCTTTCTTCTAAGCATCCTTTCGGGTATCTTACTCGTTGTATCTTTTCCGTATACGGGAAGCTTAACACCTCTAGTATTCGTAGCCCTCGTCCCCCTTTTATTGGTGGAGAGTTACATCACAACGAAAAGTTACCGTTCGCGGAAGGTATTCACGCACGCGTACCTTACTTTCTTCATTTACAATGTCGGTTCTACGTGGTGGGTATGGAATGCTGATGCGGGCGGAGCCGTTTTGGCCTTCTTAGCGAATAGTCTGCTCATGTCGACCGTCTTCTACCTCTTTCACCTCACAAAAAAATACGTGGGTTCGAAAGAAGGATATCTCTCCCTCTTGATTTATTGGATTGGATTCGAGTACCTGCACTACCATTGGGAAGCATCATGGACGTGGCTCACTCTCGGAAACACCTTCTCCATTCATCCGTCTTGGGTGCAATGGTATTCTTATTCAGGAGCACTCGGAGGTTCATTTTGGATTTTGTGCATCAACCTACTCATTTATCGCGTGTATCAAAACCTATGGTTTAAAGGAGAAAGCTGGAGAATTCAAACGCCACTGCTGATTATGGCTGGATTATTTTTCGTGGTTCCGATGACCATTTCATTGATCACCTACGCAACCTACGAAGAAAAAAATGATCCCTACGAAGTCGTAGCCATACAACCTAATATTGATCCGTACAATGAAAAATTTCTTCGCCCACCGATGGAACAACTTCGGGATATGGGTGAACTTATGCTTCAGAAAGCGGACAGTACAACCGACTTAATTGTTGCGCCAGAAACAGCCATTTATGGATCTTTCGACGAGAAAGATTTCAAGCGATTGATGTACTATCCATACTTGACATCCATTCAAGATCAAACCAACAATGCATCTATTTGCATTGGCGCATCAACAGTACGTTTTTTCGATAAGAAACATTCTCGCTCCTCGCGATTGCAAAGCGACGGACAGTACATCGAATATTACAACACTTCGATCTTTTTAGGTAAAAACGGTGAGCCTCAATTTGTACACAAATCCAAATTGGTTCCCGGAGTGGAAAGCATACCATTTTCTGACATCTTCCCGTTCTTAGAAGACGTTGCGATTCAAAATGGAGGAACAAGCGGTACGCTTGGCATTGAGCCACACCCGAAGGTATTCTACGACAGAGATGTGAAACTTGCGCCAGTTGTGTGCTACGAATCAATTTATGGCGGTTGGGTAGCCGGTCAATGTCGAAATGGCGCTGAACTCATTGTAATTTCCACGAATGACGGTTGGTGGAAGGACACACCAGGATATAAACAACACTGTAGCTTTGCCAGTTTGCGTGCTATTGAAAACCGCAGATCCATTGCCCGATCGGCCAATACAGGAACAAGTTGTTTCGTGAATCAACGCGGAGATATTTTGCAACCAACCGACTGGTGGGTCAAGGACGTCATTAAAGCAACATTAAACCTCAACTCTGAACCCAGTTTCTATACCACATACGGTGATGTATTAGGAAGAAGTCTGGCCTTTGTAGCCGCCCTCCTCCTACTCTTTACCTTTGTGAAACGCTTTAAAAAATTTAGAACTTCATCATGACAGCTAATTCTGAAATAGACGTTTCTAAACTGGTTGATGATCATAGCGACTATCTGCTTTCCTTTGCGATGTCCAAACTAAAAGATTTGGATTTATCGAAAGATTTAGTGCAAGACACGCTGTTGACGGCAATTACCAAATTAGACACCTTCGAAAAGCGAAGTAAACTCCGAACTTGGTTAACGAGTATTCTGAATCGTAAGATCATTGATCATTGGCGAAAAGCAGAAACACGGTATAGCGATCCTGTCTCTTCCTTTTTCAGTCAAGATGAAAAGAAAGGTCATTGGTTAGAATCCAAAGGAGGAAATCAAACCTTGGAAACGATTGAAGATCAAATTTCGCAAGAAGAAACACATCAAGAGTTGGCAGAATGCATGGACAAGCTTCCAGAGAAGTGGAAAGGCGTTGTAGCATCAAAATATCTCGAAGAAAAAGAAAGCGAAGATATTTGTAAGGATTTTGAGATAACTTCTTCTAATCTCTGGGTAATCATTCATAGAGCGAAGCTCGTGTTGCGTGATTGTCTGCAAACAAAATGGAAACTGTGAAAAGATGTGAGCAAATAACGCTGGATTTCGAGCGTGGTCAATTTCAAGCGCTTTCGGTGAAAGATCGATTGGGAATGAAAATGCATCTTGGAATTTGTAAGAAGTGTCGGCGATACGTGAAGGACAGTCAGAAGTTGGATTTATGGCTCAAACGTCGTTTACAGCAAGTGGACGAATCGATTAAGTTTTCCGATTTAGAGAAAGTAGAATTAAAAGAAAAGTTGAGTCATTAAAAGCTACAACTCCAAGGCATTCAAAAACGAACGCTGTAAGCGCTCAAACTCCCATTTTTCATTTGAATAGAAGTCCACTTTTTCATCGGTTTTCAATCCATTAATTAAGTGCATAACGTTCGAACTTTCGTAAAATTTCGATGTATTTCTAAAATCTTCGTAGTCCGAAAATAAATTTTCCATCAACAGAGGCTTCTTAAATCCAAAAGCGAGGTTGAACGATCCTGAAATTTGATATTCATACAAAGCATACGATTCGTGCTTGGGATGAATCAATGGTAAAATATAATCCGATTGCTTCAGCATTCCGTAGAACTCATCCGTTTCGATGAATGCATCCCACAACACCACATTTTCTTCAATTCCCAATTCCTTTACCCGTTGTTTGACATAGGCACCATCGCCATCTGCGTGCTCACATCGACCCAAAAAGAGCAATTTAATATGTGGTTCGATCCCCAATTGTTCGATCGACTCGAAGAGTGAATCATAATCTCTCCTACTCCGCTCAACTTGTCCCGGAATACAAATCCAGATATCTCCCTCCTTTTTTTCCTGCTCGCGCGAAGGATAATTCGGATAAAAAACGGTGTACAACGGATATAACTTTACGCGCTGCTTCACCTCATCCTTTACCTGATCGATCAAATAATCGTTCAAAACAAAATAAGCTTCCAGGTTTCGCGTAATCACTTTCTGCGAATGACTGTTTTCCAGTTTTCGCAAATTATGAATCACCCCGTAGCGTTTTGCCTTCTTCGGTTTTGGCAGCAAAAACAAATTCTTCAATACGTTTCCTTGCGCCGTATTGAACACAATGCGATCAAAATTTCCCTTTGTGAGAATCTTCCGAATGATACGCAGATCAATCCACTGTTTCAATCCACTTCGCAACTGAATGAAATGTACGCGATCCAATCCATCAAAATAATCGACATTCGACTTCAGCGATGCATTGCAAATCAACTCAACATGGTGTCCTGCTCGTTTCAAATAGAGAACTTGCGCATACAGGCATTCGTCGTGCGACCCACCCATTTCCACCAATACTATCCGTTTCATTTCGCTCATTGCGCACCAAGATTACGGATAGAAGTTGATTTTCGCAAGAAAAGGAGTGGATTATGTGGGTTTCCGCTCCGCTCAACCCACGCGGCATTGGATGAGAGTGTGGAGCGAAGACCAAGACTGATCTTGTTAAACCATTAACAACGCGCAAAAAACACTTAACACACGAAGCATTAAGTGTCTTTTTTACAAACCCATTTCTTTCTCTTAATCAAACACCGACACCTTATCGCGCAAATACTCCGTATTCATTTCACGTAAATCCGCGTTGTAGTTTTGAATGAGTAATTGCATGGCAAGCGCCAAAACCTGTTCTTCAGAAATTTCTGTCCCCGTGGTATGGCTCAATACATCGGCAATATGTGATAATTTCTCTGCATCCAACGCAAAAGCGTTCAAAGTTGCCCCTTCATTCGATTCGATATTTAGTGCATTCAAATCATTTACGAGCGATTGTGTTGACATCGGCTTTGTTGTTTGTGAAGGAAGCGTGTTCGTATTGGGCGCTGGTTCCCAATTCGGTTCCTGTTGATTGACACTCGACGCTACTGCTGCATTTCCAGACACATTTCCTCGAACGGGCGGTGTAAACTCATCGATGTTTGCGAAACTCTTTGTGCTAATGAGCTTCCATCCACCATTCTTATTCATGCGGTACCGCTTCGCTACTACATTTCGTCCGTGTTCATAGATGATTTTCTCCTTCGCATCAGAATAATGCTTGCTTTCCGTTTGGATTAAGCGACCTTGACGATCGTACACGAAATGAATTACTTCTTTGTATGTTTCGACCGGTTTATCATTATTGTCATCAAAATTATGCGTTCCTAAACCGATGTAAATTACGCGACCATTTTGATCAAACGTACGTTTCACTGCTTCGTGATCAACAAACACTTTCTCCACATAATTCCCATTTCGATCAGTTTCTTCCCACTTCACCACGCGATTCGGGCGCAGGTTGGGTGCATGTTTATTGATGTCAAAAACAAAGGTTCCTGCATTATCGAAATGCCAATCTGCCAAACCACTTCGGAAACTATTCGACGAAATCTCCCGATCATTCGCATCGAACTCGTATTCTATCACAGATCGCGTTCGGTTCGCATAATCATAATTTGTTCGAGCCAATTTATTCATCAAATAACCAAACCGAGTTCCTTTCGAGCGAAAGTAATTTACGTTGTTTCGCTCATCATACCCCTGTTGTGTCATCTGATCCTCTTTCCAATTCCCTTCCGTTTTTGATACATAATGGTGGTATTCTGTTTCATAACCAAACTGATTAAACGCGTGCGTTTCACGTTCATATCCTTGTGTATAGATGTACGCCGTTCGCTCCACCAACATGTTGTTTTCGTAACGGTATTTATCAAACATCCGCATGCGTTTTCCTCCAGGGAAATAATGTGCCGTTTCCAACAAGCGCATTTGCTGATCATAGCGTTCAATCGAGTATCCTTCAGGGCTATCGTGCTCATTAACCATCGTTCCATCGGAAAGAAATTTAAAGGTCATGGTTTGCCCGAAAACTGGTGCCAAACACCAAACAATTAAACCAATAAAGATGAGTACTCCCACTGTTGTTTTTCTTGCTCCTTCCATAATCCTCGATTTTAAATTATAATGCAACTGACTGTCACCGTTACGAATTGTCCTTCAATCCGAAGTGAGGAATGAAAATTCAAATAACATGCCACAGAAAATAATTTCACATTCTTTGATCGTTTTTTCTAGCTTTGTTTGTGATGAAAAAATGGTCTTTATCCAAGTGGACACTTCTTGTAACGATGTTGGTAATGCTGATGGTAACCAACAACTTGAATTGGACGAGCGATCATTGGAAAGGTGTGATTGAATCCGATGCGAAAGGATATTTTGCCTATCTACCTGCGACCTTCGTTTATGGAGACTTGAACTATGGCTTCTACGACGAGCTCGAAATAAAGAAATACTACGATCCGAATTTCTTTTTCGATTACCGATTCCAAACGGAAGACGGACGTTGGTACAACAAATATTTCTGTGGCTCCGCCGTTGCGATGAGTCCGTTTTATCTCGCAGGACATCTTACAGCGAAAAGCAGTAGCTACGATGCCGACGGTTACTCGTTTCCGTACATCATTTCGATCACTTTGGCCGCTCTTTTTTATCTGTTTATTGGTCTTCTCTACTTGAGAAAAACACTCCTGCTCTACGAAGTCTCGGAACGTACCGTTTCAGTTGTATTACTTGCTGCTACCTTCGGTACAAACTTGTTCTACTACGCCATTGTGGAGCCGGGCTTATCGCACATTTACTCCTTCGGTTTTGTTGCGATGTTCCTCTATTTCGCCAAGAAATTCCTGCTTTATCATGATCGAAAATCCTTGCTCATTCTTTCCTTTGCCTTAGCAATGATTATTTTGATTCGCCCCGTAAATGGATTGATCATTTTTGCACTTCCCTTCTTAGCTGGAAGCCTATCGAATTTAAGAGAAGCATTAAGCGGTATTTTCTCTGATATTAAATCGCTTGTTTTCTCAATACTCATTGGCGGAGGCATTCTCTTTTTGCAATTGATCGTGTATAAGATCTCAACAGGACACTTTTTCATCTATTCCTACGGAACGGATCGTTTTTATTTCTTAGATCCACACATCTTCGACATCTTATTTAGCTACCGAAAGGGATTGTTTTTGTACACGCCCATTTATTTTATTGCTGTGTTATCTGTCTTTCTGTTGTGGCGAAAAAGCAAATTTCAAGTCTTGACCTTTCTCGGATTCTTCTTATTGATCACCTACGTACTTTCTTGTTGGTGGATGTGGTATTACGGAGGAAGTTTCTCGTCTAGAGTATATGTTGAATATTTACCGATCATCATGCTTGTCCTCGGTCTTGGATTGCAGCAAATCCGCTCTCAGTGGGTAAAAATCACTGCTGTTTCAATGATCTTTTTACTCGTTTCGTTGTGCCAAATTCAAACTTATCAATACCGTTATGGGCAAATTCATTGGTCAGAAATGACGAAAGATCGTTATTGGAATGTATTTTTACGCATTGATCGACTGTTGTAAGTCGCCGAAATGAAATTAAGTTATGAGCAAAACCCTTTCAATTGTTATACCTGCGTACAATGAGGAACGCACTATTCATGAGATTCTTGATGCTGTTCGTGCTGTAGAATTAGATGGTGGCATGAAAAAAGAAGTAATCATCGTGGACGATTGTTCTTCTGATAATACCATGGAGCGTTTGGAAAAATATAGCTTGGAGCACCCAGACATGGGACTGAGCCTTCACAAACACGAAGTAAATAAAGGAAAGGGAGCTGCCTTGCATACAGGAATAGACAAGGCAACTGGCGACTACATCATTATTCAAGATGCCGATTTGGAGTACGATCCACAGGAATACAACTTGCTGCTTAAGCCCATTTTAAATGGTCAAGCTGATGTTGTTTACGGATCGCGATTCATGGGAGGAAATCCTCACCGTGTATTGTTCTTCTGGCATACCATCGGGAACAAGTTTTTAACGCGCATGAGCAACATGTTCACCAATTTGAACCTGACAGACATGGAAACGTGCTACAAATTGTTCCGCTCCGATTTGATTAAGAGTGTCAATTTGAAGGAAAAACGATTTGGTTTCGAGCCAGAAGTAACGGCGAAAGTATCGCGTATCAAAGGAGTTCGCATCTATGAAGTAGGAATTTCCTACTACGGTCGTACTTACGAAGAAGGGAAGAAAATCGGTTGGAAAGATGGTTTCCGTGCATTGTGGTGCATCTCGAAATACAACATTTGGTCGAGAAAGTAGTCACTCCGCGATTACATCCCATTCCATTTCAAAACATTCATCAGTGCTTCAGCTCTGCGAAGTAACGTTCGAATGAATAACAATTGCTCAACAATTCTTCCGCACTATTTGGGAATTGCTGCTCCAATCGTTGATACGCTTTATTCTTGGCGTAAAAGTATGACTGCTGTCCACCGTAAGCTTCGTAATCAAAGTCCCACCTGTAAGGTGCTTCAAACATCAAATCGTGCTTTTCACATCGACCTGCCATTCGCAAACACAGCGCCTTTTCCTTATTGGTAGTTGCATGATCGTATGCTTTCATGTACATCGCACGCGCTCGCTTCACTCGGAAAAACTCGTCATCATCTTCCAGATAGTTCGGACGCATTGATGATGTCCAAAAATAACGACGCATCAGCCATGAATTTCCATATTGACTCATGTTCAACTCGCAATTCGCGACCAAGAAATAATAGTACGCTCGATTTTTCGTTTCAGGATTTTCTGCCTTCTTTAAATACCTTTGGTATTGTTTTGCCAATTCCAACTTTGTGTAGAGAATCGTATCCATCTTTGTAGGTTCGTGCTCCGAATAGAAATTCGCGTAAAAAGGATTGGCATTGAGGTAGAACTTGTACGGATACTCATTCCACAAAGAATCATCGACTTTTTCAAATGCAGAAATAGCCGTTTTCATGTCGTTTTTTCGGACGTATTTCGTTCCCAATAAATCGTACAAGCGATCCACCTCCTTCTCCAAATACATATGTAGCCAATCATCAAATTTCGAATTTTTACTCGATGTTGATTTCGCAAAATCAATCACTGATTGCACTTCATCCACGCTGTATTCCGCATCCATATACAAGAACCAATCGTAGAAATAATCGGCCGAGAGTGTGTGTTTCCCTGTACCTGATCGCCAAGATACACCCTCGTAGTATTCATTCCTTTGATTCACATGACTAAACAAAGCAGCAGCAAGATCCATTTGACCTTGAAATTCATATTCCCGAGCAACCGCGAATAAGAATAAATTGTAGCCTTCCTGCTTATTTTCCATGAGCAACTTTTGATCTTCCTCACTCAGTGATTTTTTTGCATTCGCCTTCACACGGAACAACAACTCCAATCGATTGGCTAATAGACTCTTTTTTTCGGATGAGTAATTTGTTTTGCTCAGGATAGAAAGAGCGGACTTTTCATCTCCAGTGATTCCTTTCAAATACGCTTCAATAAATTTCCAATCCGCAGAGCGATTCGGTAACGTTCCAATCCATGCTCCCAAATTTCGGGCATACTCCTCATCCTCTTTTTGCCGTTCGAGAATCAGCTCCTGAGATGCTTCGTATCGATATCCACGTGGGTCCAAGGTTGGATCAAAATTGGTATAACGCGGTGTTAACATCCAATCTTCCAACTTATTTACTTCACGTACCAACAAGAAATCAAGTAATGGATGATCCGCGTCGAGTGCCTGAATTGCTTTTATAGTTTCCATTTCACGCCCTTGATTCCGGACAGCATACATTGCATGCACTGTTGCTTTGTCGGCATCTGTTGTAGCCATTGCGAGCACCTCCTCTTTTGGAATCTTATTGGAAAAACGACTCAATGCACCAAATCGTTTACCAGGAGCATAGGCAAATACACGCGCCATATCAAAATTACGTTCTGCCGATGTACTTTTCGTTGTCGCATAAAAATACAAGGCCCAATAATCGATTACATCCGAAGGATTTCCACCAAAGGATTTCTTGTAAATACCACGCACTTGATCTTGATCTCCATTGTAAAACGCCAAGCGAATGGCCAAGAAGCGATAACGTCGTTTGATGTGTCTCGACTTTGCCTTTTGGCTCTTTTTCAGTGCCTCCAAAATCTTCTTACTTCGCTCGTAATCTCCCTTACTTTCACGCTCCCAATCCAAATAGGCATCATTTAGATGAGAACAGCTTTTGGCAAAAATCAAGTATTCCAAAGCTTCTTTGTCACTCTTTTGAAGGTATTGAACCATCGTATTCTTTGAATTCCCCGACGCCAATTCGCTTTCTCCCAGTCCGTAGACAGCCTCAAAAATAGCGTTGGGGTCCAATGTTCCACCACAGTATTCGTTCCACAGCTCAACATTTGGGTCATTCGCTTCCGTTGATTCATAGCTTTCCCCGTAATTCAAAAAATTGTAATAGTACGGAGACATTCCCCCGTTATCGAAATAGGCAGGATTCACTAACGAAAAACGGACATCTTCGCCAAAAGGATACCAACCACAGGCTAGAGAAGTTGATGTACTAATCAGATAAACGAGAAGAATACGAATTGAGTTTTTCATAACTGTAAAAATTAAGTTCTTCACTGGAAAGATGAAAATACGACAAAGTGGCCTCATTTTTAAGCACTTTTGCCGTTTTGATGATATCTATTGCTTTGGATAAGTCCTCTTGCGAAACCCGTTCCCATTTGATCCGATCTCCTTTTCTCACGAAAACATTTTCAAGAACCGTGTCCGATTTCGCGTGATACCACAATCCTTCTTCATGCTCCAATAACTCAACAAACGGTTCAATTGGGCCATGCACCACACCTTTGAAACGCTCACGATCATAACATTGCATCCACGAATAAACGGGCAGTGCCACATCCAGGGGAACTGGGTAATCTACTTTTGTATCGAGGTATTTCGACATTTCATCGATATCGAGAATGGAGTTTTTTCGAGGATTCTTAATCGGATTCAACAAATTATAGCACATCAACATGGCCCGATCGCAAGGAGGAACGCCCATCTTTTCGTTGAATTTGTACGGATACAGCCGCAAGGTACAGCTCACCTCCTTTTTCCAGATCTCCTTCACTTTCCGTAGGAAGTAGAAATAATTTCCTTGCGATTTTTCTGACCAGTCGCAATCAATTTGAAGTTCCGAACAATCAACTACAGCACCCGGTAGCAACTTCTCATTGATGTACTTCTTCGCCAAAAACACCAAATTATCTGCCAATTCATCCAGTTCTTCTTTCGACGATTGCAGCATTACCTTATTCAGCACAAATACACAAGGAACTACCTTTCGATTTTTCACTGCCTCGCTTGTTAATTCTAGAGAAGATTTTGCTACTGGTTTATTCTTTCCACCAACACGATCAACCTCAAACACCTTGACGTATATTTTTTCAGCGTGAAGAGAATCGAGTGCAGCCAAATTGTTCGCAGTAAGCGACGGAGTATCATTCTCCCAAAAATACACGCCTTTTGTTATGTGCACAGAATCATCTGTACAGGACAGTACAGCAAATAATAGAATGAATAAGGTGAACTTTCGCATATTTTCGTCTTCGTCGAAAGTACAATTTTCATTCCATCTATCTTTCCAGTTTGATTAAACGTAACCTTTTCTTGAGGATTCGTTATGCCCCTAAACCAAACAGCTATTGAACATGAAAAGAAGTCAACTCATTCTCATTTGTATCATCGGATTAATTCTTGCGAGTTTTACATCTAAAAAGAAAACGGGACTGAAACATGCGCAAAAAACGCTGGAAGGATTCTGTGAATTTGTTCCGAGTGGCTATTCGTATGTAGATGGCGACACCAGTTCTATACAGGCATTTTACATGTCAGCTACCGAAATTACCAATCTTCAGTACGCCGAATTTCTGTACGATTTACTTCGTAAAGGAGAAAAAGACAAATACGAGATTGCCAAGGTTGATACAAACGGATGGAACAGTTTCGTGGAGAACGCGTCATTTGAGCCAATGGCCACTCATTATCACAAACATCCCGCATACCACAATTATCCAGTAGTGAATGTTTCCAAAGAAGGAGCGGAACTATTCTGCGAATGGCTGACGGAAAAATACGATAGCCTTTCGAATGGAGAAATGAAATTGAAGTTTCGATTGCCATATCGATCCGAGTGGATTCGTGCAGCCAACGGTGGAATGACAGGAGCCACCTATAGTTGGGGAGGACCCTACTTGAGAAACGCAAAAGGGTGCATGCTTGCCAACTTCTTATCTATTGGAAGTGAAAACATTACTCGTGATGAGCAAACGGGGCAACTACGCATCACTCACGACATAATGAGTATGCAAGATGACGGTGCAATGTGCACGGCTTCAGCAAAATCATACAGTCCAAATGACTTCGGTCTATACAATATGAACGGAAATGTCTCCGAGCTTATCGCAGATGGCAATTATGCCGTTGGTGGCGATTGGTATTCTCCGGGCTACGACATCCGTAATGAAAGCATTAAAGAATTTAAAGGACCAAATCCTACGGTTGGTTTTAGGGTGGTCACAACGTTTTTGGGGAGAGAGATCGAGCAGAAATAGTTTAGAGCAAGATCCTTTCGGGTTGAAAAACCTGGTTTCAAAGGGACAGTTTTGATTCGTCGAAACTGTCCTTTTTTTTAATCTCTGTTCGGAACCTTGCGATGCCTTTCAATATATCCCGTTGGATCGAAGTATCCTTTCGTGTCGCTGTCGTATCCTCCGCCAATTGGCATTCCAACCTCATAGCGTAATTCCAAGTGAAGGTGTGCTTTGTAACGTCCATTTGCGTTGCCAATTGTTCCAATTTGATCTCCCACCGAAACCCATTGATTCTCTTTCACCAGTATTTCATTGCAGTGCGCATACAGCGATTCCACTTGAGAACTATCGGGCAGGTAATGCACAATTCGAATGACATTTCCCCACGATGCATTATGCTCTTGGGCAAAAGTGACGTAGCCATCGGCAATTGCATAAACAGGATCGCCCAGATCGGAATCACCACCTCCTAAACCGTTCCAATCATCTCCCAGGTGAGTGTTGTCACCAAATCCCTGCGCGTTGAAGTACCCTTTCGCATCAGGCTTTCCAACAGGATAATCGAATTGATCGGCCACATATTCCGAAGGAACCACAAAAGTGGAATCCTTTGAAGCGATTTCGTTATGACTCGGCTGAATTTCGTCATTTTGTTGCGCGTTGACACAACTAAAAAGCACGGCTAGCAATAAGATAGGTAAGGTTTTCATAAACTGAGAATGCAGATTTCTCAAAAGGTAACAACATGAATTGTAATTGATCACTCGCCCTTAGTAAAACTCTCCGAAAAGGCGGCTACCAACGTCACGAGAATTCCCGTCGCAATGGTAACTCTAGCATATGGAAAATGATACATCTTGATAAGAAAACCGATCCCCAATAAAAAGATTCCGACCACGTAAGCAGTGGGTTGAAAATTGAATTTCACCTTTCCCTCTTCCCGATCCTGCCTCAACCATTGATACGATTGCCACAAAAAATAGCCCAAACCCAAGAAAATGAGGATTGTTTTGAGATGTGCTTGCAACTGCATGGAAACAGGAGTAAATCGTAAAATCGACAAGATGCCAAACGCAGGAAGAAATAACATCAGTGCTTTATCCCACACTGATTTCTCCGATTTGGAATAGAAATAAAGGAAGGAAAACACACTGAAAAAGATAAACCCAACAAAACTAATTTCCATCCCAAACGTCCAATGCTGAATCCGAAAAAGTGCACCCACAATGATTGCCGCAATAGACAATTGAAAAAGCGTTTTGTAGATTTTAGTTACTGTCATCGGCTAAATCTAACAAGATTTCAACAATATCACTGATCATCCACAATCCATAAATCCGAACGAAAATTCCAACTACTTTTGATCAAAACAACTTCAAATGACACTTAAAGACACCATTTCAGCCGTAGAAAGCTTTCACGATGCATTCGGAATTGAGAATAACTATACTCCAACTACCGATATTTCGACAAAAGACATCGAATTACGTCACCGCTTGATGCAAGAGGAAAACGACGAGTATTTGGAAGCTGCAAAAAATGGTGATTTGGTCGAAGTAGCCGATGCGCTAGGTGATCAATTGTACATTCTATGTGGAACGATTTTGAAACATGGAATGCAACACAAAATTGCAGAAGTATTCGAAGAGATTCAACGTTCAAACATGAGTAAGTTGGACAAAGATGGAAAGCCGATTTACCGTGAAGATGGAAAAATATTGAAGTCGGATTTGTACTTCAAGCCAGACATTAAATCCATTTTGGACAAATGAGCGAAATCAACGGTTTCAACCTTCGCGTGTACGCCATCATTTTGAATGGAAACGATGAAGTGCTTATTTCCGATGAACGGAGAAACGATGTCTTCTTTACCAAATTTCCTGGTGGAGGACTAGAATTCGGCGAAGGATTGGCTGATGGGCTGCGTCGTGAACTTCGCGAGGAACTGAATCTGGAAGCTGAAATTGGCGAATTGTTTTATGTCAATGATTTCTTTCAAAAATCGGCATTCGGCAAACAGCAGTTGATCAGTTTTTACTACGGAGCATTTGTCGATACAGACAAGGTTCCCGCATCAAACCACGACGTTCCTTTAACCGAAGAAGGTGAAAAATTCCGATGGGTGAAGCTGAGTGATCTTTCAGCGGATTTAGTGACATTCCCGATTGATAAATATGTAGTTTCCATGCTAAAGGAAATTGAACTTTGAGGAATTTTCCCTTGGGCGAATCGGGATTTCTCCTGATGATATAAAATAGGTTTGGCGGTAGGTTTGTAGAAACAAATCTGATCGTTATGAAACTCTCAATCTTCGCATTCTTTCTTGCTTTTAACTGCTTTGTAAATATTTCTTTGAGTCAAGAAGCAGACTCGTCTGAGATCGCTATCTCATTTCCTTCCTCAAAAAGTAAAGCACTCAACAAATCGATAGATTCCATAGGCTCCGAACGTTATACCATCACTTTTGAAATCACAATTAAACCTGACACTGTAGCTACAAAGGATTATTTGATTGAGTTAGACTTCAAACATTTCACTACTGGTGATACATCCTTACGAATTGTTACTCCATTATTTAGATTGACAAAAGAAGCGCTTAACTCAAAAAGAAAAATAAGTATAGATACTGAAATTGAAGTGTTTAACAATCTAAGTGAGATATCCCAATTTGGTGTATTGATGATCAGATGCGATCAAGTCGCATTCGATGAAGCAAATCATCAAAAAATAATTACACTCATAGCTAAGAAGGATAATCCCGATGAAAGTAAAGCCACTCAAAATCTAATAGAACTTCAAAAGGAATCAATCTCCGCTTCTGACACAGTTGATGCAGCAATCATCGAACTTATGGTTGAAAACTCTAAGTACTACGATGGTAACATTCCACATAAGTTCGATGTGGCAAAAGTGTCTCTCAAGATTGAAGATGGGCGGTTTCAAGAAATTATTGTTTATGCTCAAAACTTGGTAGGTAGATTCGCCACACGATACCCCATATCGGCAACGCAGTTTCACTCAAAACGCAATGAGAAAATTCACTACCAAGGCTCTGATAAAAAACTGATAGGTACATATATCAAAGTCGGTGAATTGATCCAATACGCGGAACAGGCTGGCAGAAGGCAATTCCTACCGAATTCTATGGTTACCTTGACGAAGAACAAACCGATTGACACACTTTTTTTCTATCGAAATCCTATCTCCTTTTTCGATGCTCGAGTATACACAGATCCTATCGGATTAAACGGAAATTCTAATGGGCTCTTACTAACAGAGGTTAATTCTCGATTCATTTTAAACTCATATAATCATGGACGATTTACCTGGTTTCCGTTCATACAACTTCACTTAGGTTTAACGAAATACGACAGTAAGTTTGACACCTTATCAGTAGCAAGTTTACTTGATAGAAGTCCCAATACACTTTTATCGCTCCGGCAACAGGCCAATATCAACTTTCAAATAAGATTAGATGTGCTTCGATACTCTGGTCTACATGAATCCGTGTTTGGAATTGGGCACCATATTGCGCTTACAAAAGTGAAAGACAAAACAAATACCTCTGGAAGATCAATAACTCCATCATTTAGTGTTTACTGGAGAGGACAACTCTTCTCAAACCCATGGATTAGCCTTGACCTAGTGTTTCCAATTTATGCCAATTACAATCATGATAACATTTTTGAGAAGTACACGAGTAAATGGGACTTGATGATTGCTCCTGAACTTGAAGTAAGTATTGAACCTGCTAAATTTAAAGTGAAGGATGAAGACGCCAAAAACTATACACGCATTTTCGCTCGAGTAAGATACTACGACATGCCGAATCACCGCGGAAACAATTTCCTGCAATTCCACTTGGGATTTTCCGTCCCTGTTATCGATCTGTTTAAAAAGAAGTAAAGAAACTTATTTCAACTTCTCATTATCCAAATGCCTTGTCGAGTCGCGCTTCGTTTTCTTATCCAAGTTTTTTCGAAGTGCGGCTTCGAGGTCGATTCCCGTTTGATTCGCGAGACAAATCAATACAAACATCACATCTGCCATTTCGTCGCCGAGATCTTTGTTTTTGTCACTCTCTTTTTCGCTTTGCTCCCCGTAGCGTCGCGCCATGATCCGCGCCACCTCTCCTACTTCTTCCATGAGCATAGCTGTGTTGGTCAATTCATCAAAATAACGAACGCCAAATTCCTTGATCCAATCATCGACGATCTTTTGTGCTTCTTTGATTTCCATTACTCTCTATTTTTTGAATCGATCCAAATCGTAACAGGACCGTCGTTGATTAATTGTACTTTCATATCGGCTCCAAAACTTCCCGTTGCCACGTTTAAACCTGACTCTTTTCGCAAAATTCGAATAAATTCTTCGTATAACGGAATCGCAAGTTCTGGTCGAGCGGCTTTAATGTAACTCGGACGGTTTCCTTTTTTCGTGGAAGCGTGCAAGGTAAATTGGCTAATCACCAAAAATTCACCTTCAATATCTGCAACAGAAAGGTTCATTTTTCCTTCTTCATCGCTGAAAATGCGCAGGCCAATTAGTTTACGCACCAACCAGTTGATATCGTCCTGTGTATCCTCCGATTCGATTCCAAGTAATACAACCAATCCACGATTGATCTCTCCGTGTACATTTCCGTCAATCCTAACGGAAGCTTCGCTTGCCCGTTGAATCAATACTCTCATCCAAAAATATTTTTGCGGTACGTCTCATTTTGATCTTCTTCCATCAATTGTACGTACGTCATGTATCGACTTTCAAAAATTTCGCCTGATTCTACTGCCGCTTTAATCGCACAGTTCGGTTCATTCATGTGTTGGCAATTGTGGAACTTACACTCACCCATTCGTTCGCGCATTTCAGGGAAATAATGCGACATCACACTTTTTTCTAACTCGGTAATTCCAAACGCGCGGATTCCAGGTGTATCGACAATGTATCCGCCAGTTGCCACTTTATGCATTTCCGCAAAGGTGGTTGTATGTTGTCCTTGTTGATGCGACTTCGATATTTCTCCCGTACGAAGATTCAAATTCGGATCAATTGCATTAATCAAGGTGCTTTTCCCAACACCTGAATGTCCAGAAATCATCACTTGCTTTCCATTCACCTCATCGCACAGAAAATCAATATTCTCTTTGTTTTTCGCGCTTATCTTCACACATGGGTATCCAATCGACTCGTACATAAAACTGAGCGCATCAATGTATTCCAACTCGTCCTCGTCGTATAAATCTACCTTATTGAAAAGCAAGGTAACTGGAATTCGAAACGATTCGGCTGAAACCAAAAAACGATCAATAAAGGCCAAGTGAGTTTCGGGCGATTTAATGGTTACCACCAAATATGCTCTATCGATATTGGCCGCCAAAATCTGACTCTGCTTTGAAAGGTTCGTCGATTTTCGAACGATGTAATTTTGCCGTTTATCGAAATCAGTAATTACGCGGTTTCCTTCCCCATCAACTTCTTCGCTCACAGAGACAACATCGCCCACAGAAATTGGATTCGTGGTTCGTAAACCATCCAAGCGTAACTTCCCGCGAATACGGCAATTTACAATTTCTCCGTTTTCCATTTCAACGGTGTACCATTTCCCTGTAGACTTTAAGACTTTTCCTTTATTGGACATGCTTCAAAGATAATCAGCTTATTCGATTACTCACGCAATTGTGCCAGAGATACAACATGCATAAAAATGGCTAAGGGAGCCAAAAACCCAGCTAGCAGCAAAAACGGCATCTCAATGAAAGCCAGGTCTACTAGCGGTGTGCTAGCCCCCCAAACACCAGGGAAATACATGGACGACGCAATGATGTATGCAACAAAGAGTACCATAATCATCCCTAGGAAATTCCAAACATACAGCAGCCTCCTGTGCTTGTTTCCCTTTACTAAGAAATAAGCGACAAAAAGTGCCGAAATTCCCATTACAATATCGAAATTTAGTCCTTCAAAGGTGGCCGATTGAGGAATAATTCCACTATAGAAAGTCATCAACAAAAGAACTTCCACTACCACGCGAAACGATTGGAAATAAATAGGCCAAGACCGTGGAACAGCTTTCAATACACGACTTCGAGCTGTGCGTTTGTAAAAAATGATGAATCCAATAACTAGCGGCAGAAAAACGAGTAGCGGAAATTTAGGCGGCATGCTCAAGTCCTTTAAAATCCCTGTCATTGAAATGAGAAATAAATAGATGAGCCACCCGACCACAAATCCAAGTGCCAATCTGAATTTTTTCGAGCGTTCTCGGGCAGGTATTGCACTATCAAGCAACACCTTTCGATAGGCCAGAATTAGAATCAGGACCATCAGCGCAGAAAACACAGCGTAGATTATTGGGAGCATAAAACGAATATTGTCGCGAGTTTGGAAGTTTAATTAACTCGTTTCTAGTAGTAGAAGAAACGTATTCTTTCTTTTAAATTTACGAACAATTCCTGAGAACTCCTCACAAGAACGACTTCAATTTCACCATTTACTCAATAATAGCACACGTTCAATTCCAGATATGTATTAATCCTGAGAATACCTACGTTTCAAGCGAAGAACAGGCAAATATTCCTTAAATTCGTTCCTTCAAAAATGAGTACATGTCGATAGAGGTTAAAAATCTGTTTAAGTATTACGGTGATCAAGCTGCGGTTAAAGACATTTCTTTCAACGTAAAAGATGGAGAAATTGTAGGATTCTTAGGTCCAAACGGCGCTGGTAAATCTACTACCATGAAGATCATAACAGGCTATATTTCTTCCTCTCAGGGGGAAGTGAAAGTGTGTGGTTTACCTGTTTCTATGGAGAATTTGGAAACGCGTAAGTTGATCGGTTATCTTCCAGAGAACAATCCTTTGTATTTGGACATGTATGTGAAGGAATATTTAACCTTCGTTGGAAAAATCTATAAAGTCAAGAACATCAAAGAACGCGTTGCGGAGATGATCAAAGCGGTTGGATTGGAAGTGGAACAAAACAAGAAAATTGGTGCACTTTCGAAAGGATACCGTCAACGTGTTGGTTTAGCGCAAGCAATTATTCACGATCCGCAAGTATTGATTTTGGATGAGCCAACCTCAGGATTGGACCCAAACCAATTGGTGGAAATTCGAAATTTGATCAAGGAAATCGGAAAAGAAAAAACGGTTATGCTGTCCACCCACATTATGCAAGAAGTGGAAGCGATTTGTGATCGTGTAGTGATTATCAACCGTGGAGAAATTGTTGCGGACGATAAAGCATCACAACTTCAAAATGCCGCCGATCGCCAAACGGTTTACGTTGAATTCGAAGGAAAAATCAGCAAGAGTCAATTGAGAAAAATTGATCATGTTAGCAAGGTGGAGAAGTTCGAAGATGGATGGCTGATCGAATCCAAGGACAGCGTAGATTTGCGAAAATCCATTGCTCAATTCGCGCAAGCCAATGATGCACTCGTATTGACATTGAAGAAAGAAGAAAAATCATTAGAAGAAGTATTTAAATCGCTTACTAGCGGTAAATAAAAATATAGGATGCCTAAAAATTTTATTGAAGAACTCCAGTGGAGAGGAATGATCCACGACATGATGCCAGGAACGGAAGATGCACTCAACAAGCAAGTTTCTGCAGGATACATTGGTTTTGACCCAACAGCAGATTCGCTGCACGTAGGGCATTTGGTACAAATTATGACGCTCGTGCATTTTCAGCGAGCAGGACATAAGCCGTATGCGCTTGTTGGAGGAGCCACAGGAATGGTGGGTGACCCTTCAGGGAAGTCGCAAGAACGTAATTTGTTGGATGCTGAAACATTGAACCACAACGTGGCTTGTGTTCGCAAACAATTGGAAAGTTTTCTTGATTTCGAAGGAGACAACGGTGCCGAAATGGTGAACAACTACGACTGGTTTAAGGACATGAGTTTCTTGGACTTCATTCGCGATGTTGGAAAACACCTTACGGTTAACTACATGATGGCGAAAGATTCCGTGAAAAAGCGTTTAGAAACGGGAATGTCTTTCACTGAGTTTTCATACCAATTGGTGCAAGGATACGATTTCTACCATTTGAACACTACCAAAAACTGTATTGTACAGATGGGAGGTTCCGACCAATGGGGAAACATTGTCACTGGAACAGAATTGATCCGTCGTAAAGGTGGTGGCGAAGCATACGCGGTAACTACTCCATTAATCAAAAAAGCAGATGGAACGAAGTTTGGAAAAACGGAAGGAGGAAGTGTTTGGCTAGATGCTGAACGTACTTCTCCATACGCTTTCTACCAGTTTTGGTTGAATGCTTCTGATGCCGATGCAGCAAACTACATCAAGATTTTTACACTGAAGGAAAAAGAAGAGATTGATGAAATCTTGTCGAGCCATGAAGGTTCGGAGTACTTGAGACTGCTTCAAAAAGAAGTCGCTGCTGACATCACAAAGCGTGTTCACGGTGAAGAAGCATTGGAATCTGCTCTTGCGGTAACCAAAATTATCTTCGACAAAACATCTCTTGAGGATTTAGAAAAGCTTTCGGATAATGCGATCGACACCTTGTCAAAAGAACTTCCGAGCGTGACACTTCCGAAGGAAGAAATCATTGGGATGGGAATCATCGATGCGCTCGGAGCAAAAACAAACTTCTTGAAGTCAAATGGTGAAGCACGTCGCGAATTAAAAGGAAACGCAATATCAGTGAACAAAACAAAAGTGAAAGAAGATTTTGTTCTTTCTGAAGAATCATTGATCAATGGCAAATTTGTTTTACTCAGTAAAGGGAAGAAAACGAATTACATCGTGATCGTTGAATAAGATGCTCAAACACTACCTCAAAAAATACCTGAAATACTACAAGGTCCGCGGAAGAATGTCCTTGAGTGTGAACTTGCAGCAACAGCGCTTGTATTTATACTACCGTGATTTACTCAAGGAAAATGCGCTGCCAGACATTCAAGATACTGGACTCAAAGTCTTTTCTCAGTTTGAGGAAGATGGAATGTTGTTGTATCTCTTCGCGCTATTGGACATGCCGAATCGAACATTTATTGAGTTTGGATCGGATGACGGAATAAATAGTAACTCGGCGAATTTATACTATCACCACCGATTTACAGGGTTGTTTATGGATGGGAATCCACAGGCAATTGAACGTGGAAAGCACTTTTTTAGTCGACATAAAAACACGAATCCGAAGCCTGTTGTTTTCAAAGAAACAATGATTACCGCTGAAAACATCAATGAGTTGATCAAAGATGCAGGATTTGAAGGCGAAATTGGTTTGCTATCGATTGATATTGACGGAAACGATTATTGGGTCTGGAAAGCCATGGATGTGGTTCAACCGCAAGTGGTGATTATTGAGACACACAATGAATTCGGAATGAACGATATTGTTGTGCCGTATGACCCTGAGTACATGTACCCCGGAAAGCATCCAACGTACCACGGAGCATCGCCTGTTGCCATGACGAAGTTGGCGAAGCACAAGGGATATCGTTTGGTTGGCGCAAATGAACTCGGCTTCAATTTCATTTTCCTTCGGGAGGACTTATTGGTTGATGAAGTACCGACTGTTTCGGTTGAATCCTTGCTGCAACACCCTTCTAATAAAGAAGCTCAAGCGCGTTTTCAAGCCGTGAAAGATTGGGAGTTTGTGACGGAGGAGTTTTAAATCCTTGTGAACTTTGTGACCTTGTGATTTGTTTTTTTCACCACTAAGACACGGGCTTGACGGAGTCAAGGCACAAAGCTGTGTTTGGTTCTCAACGTAAAGAACATAACGCCAAAACGGTTTTGGTTGAATTACTTACTTCTTGTTTTTCAAGGTTTGTTTAAGCAATGGAAGTTCTTGTGAACTTTGTGACATTGTGGTTGTTCTTTTCACCACTAGGACACGGGCTTGACGGAGTCAAGACACAAAGTTGTGTTTGATTCTCAGCGTAAAGAACAGAAAGCCACAATAGTACTGATTGAATTAATTATCTCTTGTGTTTCAAGGTTTGTTTAAACAATGGAAATCCTTGTGAACTTTGTGACATTGTGGTTGTTCTTTTCACCACTAAGACACGGGCTTGACGGAGTCAAGGCACAAAGCTGTGTTTGGTTTTCAACGTAAAGAACACAAAGCCAAAACGGTTTTGGTTGAATTACTTACCTCTTGTGTTTCAAAGTTTGTTTAAACAATGGAAATCCTTGTGAACTTTGTGACATTGTGGTTGTTCTTTTTCACCACTAGGACACGGGCTTGACGGAGTCAAGACACAAAGCTATGTTTGGTTTTCAACGTAAAGAACACAAAGTCAAAACGGTTTTGGTTGAATTACTTACTTCTTGTGTTTCAAGGTTTGTTTAAGCAATGGAAACTCTTGTGAACTTTGTGACGTTGTGGTTTATTTTTCACCACTAGGACACGGGCTTGACGGAGTCAAGACACAAAGCTGTGTTTGATTCTCAGCGTAAAGAACAAAAAGCCAAAACGGTGTTGATTGAATTAATTACCTCTTGTATTTCAAGGTCTGTTTAAACAATGGAAATCCTTGTGAACTTTGTGACATTGTGGTTGTTCTTTTTCACTACTAAGACACAAAGCTGTGTTTAATTATCAATAGGCATGTCGGCGTCAATATTTAAAGGCTCGGACCGCTTTGCACGGTAGAAAACGCCTTCCATCATGAAATAATAATCTGTTTCACTTACCGCTAATCCTTTCGATTGAATCAATATCAAGTTCGCCTTGTCATCATTCCACTCCTTGTATGTTCCAGTTTCTACGGAGTACGAGAAAAGGTTAAAACCAGTTATGCCAATTAAATCTGACCTGAAGACGGCGTAATCAACCACATTCATCGCTACGAGTGGGGTCAATTTGAGTGAAAAATCTTCTTGCACTTCTGCCGTTCCAATTGCAGTCACGATAAACAATCGCTCATCAATCACCTCAAAGTTGCAACCGAAATCTGGAGAATACGAAATTACTTCATTGTAGAGCTCTTGCTTGTTGGCAATATCGTACACAAAGTAACGCGATGCTAGTCCATCGTTTCGAAAATCCAATGCAATCTCCTCTACCGACGAAGGCAATCCAAATACAGGTTCTTTCGACGGCTTTTCCGTCTCTGATGTGAATCGCTTTGAGAGCAGATGTAATTGTTGTTTTTGAGCGTCGAAGTGAATTGTTTCGAGGAAATCCGTGAATGCTATCTTGGCATAAGACACCGCTTCTGCTGTATTCAGATCATACACATAAACCAAGGCATCGTTCTCCATCATCTCAAAATGGATGAGGTAATCCATCGCTGCGCTCAACTCAAATTTGTAGACATTTGAACCTTGAATATTCTTTACGATTTCGCCTGTTTCAAGATCACGGGCATACATCACTCCGTCTATTTCAAACCAAATTTTAGACTCGTCATGTGAAAGTGCAATTTCTCCGAAAACAGAGCCTTCTAATTCAGTCGATTGCTTAATTTCCAACGATTCCTTATCATGAACTGTGAGTTTCTTCAAATCCTCGTTAAAAACCACAACGATGTTTTCACCAACACAAATTTTATTGCTCGCAAAAGAGGAGGCTGTGATAAATAATAGGAACGATAGGAGTAGAATTCGTTTCATAGTTTTAGCGTTTTCGAATTATTAAAGATAGTGTTTATTCAGTATCCTTTTTCAACAACCACAACCACGCATCACCGATATCATCATCTTGCACAATTTTTGAAAAGCGGAAACCATTTTTCTTCAAAACTGTCGTAGAAGCATTATTCTCTGGAGCTGTTTTAGCAGTAATTGTAATATCTGGATTCTCCTTTTTTGCTCTATTTATTAATTCATTACACGCAAACGAAGCAATGCCTTTTCCTTCGTATTGTTTAAATGTCCAATAGGCAATTTCCACTTCCCCATCTACTGGTTTACCAGTAAAACTACATGACCCTACGACTATACCATCGTCTAATATTAAATAGGCGATCCACGGAGGGTTGTATCCTATTTTCGGATAGTAATCTGCGTAAATTTCCAATAGCTGCTGACATTCAGGAGAGCTGAAAAGTGGGTCGTTCACGTTTTCGTTGAGGGATAAAACTTTTAATTCCAAGCTGATGTATGTTGATCCGACTGTTGTTTAAAGATATTCCAAATTTACATAGTTCAATCTTCAGTACTCAATTTTCCACAAAAACAAACCATGAGCAGGAACGGAAGTCGAGGCTGCCTGTCGATCCATGGCCGCTAAAATTGTGGGGATATCTTCAGGCTTCAATTTACCCAATCCGACATCCACCAAAGTACCTACCGTTGCACGCACCATATTCCGAAGGAATCGATCTGCTGAAATTTCAAAATAAAGCGTGCCATCTTCTTCCTGAATCCATTTGGCATGACGCACATCGCATATATTTGTCTTGACGTCGGTGTGCAATTTCGATAAAGACGTGAAATCTTTTCTTCCAATCAGAAGTTGTGCTGCTTCGTTCATTTTTGTTACGTCTAGCTCCCGATTAACATACCAACTGGTTTGAGCACGAAATGGATCTTTTTGGGTGTGAATGAAGTATCGATATGTTCGTTCTGTGGCACTAAACCGTGCGTGTAATTCATCTGAAACAGGATAAATCTTGGAAATCGCAATCGAATCAGGCAACATGCGGTTGATTTTCATCAGGAACAGATCGAGGTCATCAATCTGTGGAAGATCAACATGCAAGATGTAATGATGAGCGTGTACTCCCGTGTCGGTTCTACCGCAACCTACTACTTTCACTGGAACATTGGATTGCAATCGACTAAGTTTGTTCTGAATTTCTTCCTGAACAGAAGGCGCGTTGGGCTGAATTTGCCAACCGTTAAACGATGATCCATCGTAAGAGAGCTCAAAAAAGTACCGTTGCATGACGCAAAGATACGATTAACCCAGATTTCGAGCAGAAAAAACTCCCACCATCAAAGACCTACTCTGTGAAACGATCAATGAAGGGTGGGAGCTCGAACCTACGTTTAGTTGTGTAGTTTGTATTTTATCGTCGAATGAATTTACGCGTACCGATCAATCCTTTTTCGGCATCCATCAATCGGATCATGTACACACCACTGGGCAACTCACTTACTGGAATCTCAGTTATTTCGGAAGTGAGGTCTGCGCGAATCATTTCTCGACCAACAAGATCAACAATCGAGGCATACGTACCTGTTGGCATATTGTCCAACTTCACGTTGAGAACAGTACTTGCTGGGTTTGGGTACAGTTCAAACTCTTTCAAACGGAATGACCACAAATCTGCCAAACTATCCTGAACAACAACCTGGTAACAAGTTGAATCTTCACATGTTACTTGAAGTGAATCATCGTAATAGGAATACAGACATACCCAATACGTTCCAGCAGATGCGTACGTATGCGTTGGATTTGTTGAGTAAGCGGTAGAACCATCTCCGAAATACCATTGATTAGCACTTGTTCCTGAAGAAGTATTGTTGAACATCACCGTATTTCCACTCACTGTGTACGTGAAATCAGCATCGCATGGTGTGTTGGTCGTGCTATCTTGAACTGTTATTGATTGACAAATGGTATCGGCACAAAAACCACCAACAGAATCAGAATAGTATGCATACAGACAAACGTCGTAGGTTCCCGCTGCTGCGTAGCTGTGCGTTGGATTAATTGCCTGCGAAGCACTTCCGTCTCCAAAATGCCAATTGTAATACGATGTGCCCGAAGATAAGTTGGTCAATTGAACGGAATTGCCAGAGACCGAAAAGGAAAAGTTTGCTGCACATTGAGCATGCGAAATAACCGCCGATAAGACAATGCTTGCTAAAAGGATGAATTTTTTCATGATTTGAAAATTTGGGTTTCTATTTAACTAGATACCCACGTGTTTCAAAACGCTGCATTTCATTTTCAAAAATCTAAAAATAAAAACAATAACCTACGCGAATTCCATATCTGCGGCGGACTGACTCGTAATTCAGCGCAGGAGTTGATTGATTGGTAACTCCCAATTGTATCCACGGTTCAACATACACCGAATGATGATTTCCAAATCGATATAAGTATTTCATCGAACCACCAACAGAGAGCATTCCACTAGTATGATACCCTTCTTGTGTATCAATGGTAAAGTCGGAAGTATCAGGAAGTACCACACCGGTATTCGTACCAAATAGGCTCACGGCTCCTCCTACCGAAAACTCCAATGCACTTCGTGGACTAATGGGTTGCGTCCAATTGAACTGGAATGGAAGCGAAAAAATTCTATACGTATTCAAACTTACTCCCGAGGCAATAATGCTTGAATCATACACGCTCGTATGCGTGATGTAGGTGGTGTCAAATGTTGACGTATCAACGGTATAGGTGATCGAATCCACGACAGTGTACGGAACAACCTCTTCACTTTTGTATTGGTAATTTTCACGACTCGCATTGTAGTGCAGTCCACTTCCAAATGAGAAACGGTCTGTGAAATGATAGTTTACGCCAAATCGTGCATCTAAACTGAATTGATCCGAGGCTGCATTGTTGAGTGCCGTAAGAATCAGAGGATCAACTCCCTCTGAAGAAGGAATATTTCTAAACGACGACACTCCCATGGAAGCTTCGAGGGAGAAAGCTTTCCAAAACGGTGACTTCACAAATGGGGGCGTATGTTCCTGTTCAAACGAGACCAGCATTCCCTTCGGTTGAGGAATAGGCATAATTGGATTCAGAGGTAAAGAACCTCTCAACTCGGAACTGTCAGGTGATGGAATAATGGAACTCGAACTGGTTTGATCTTCGGTTTCTGTTCTTTTTGTTGAAGAAGATATTCTAGCAGAAGGTGTTTGTTTATCCGAAGAAGTATCCATCGATAATTCATTCCCTGATCCCGATTCATTTTTGGTAGAGAAGTTCTGCCCTTCCACTCCTTCAGGTTTTGATACTTTGTTATCGTTTGTTTGATTCAATGACAAGCCATTTTGCTCGTCCACTTTCGAATCATTCGATCCACTACTTTTGGTTTTCGCGTTTGACTTTTTTGAACTGTATGTGGGATTGAAAGCATCATTTGTTGAGTTGGATTCACTTAATTTAGATGCTTCCGTTTTTATCGAGGGTGTTGTTTGAACAGTTACGGCGTCCGAGTCTATATCGTCCATTCGCGTCTCATCTACGCCCTCCTCTACTCCGCTCGCTTCCATTTTCTGCTTGGACGAATCTTTTTGAGTATGCTGCGCTACAAGTTCCTCAGACTTTCCGGTCTCAGAAATAAAGAAATACGTTCCTCCCGCAATAAGAAGTGCTCCAAGCCCAAGCATGAACCAGATGAAGAATCGTTTTCTCCTTTTAGCCGACAAAGCAGATGAAGTGGACGTCCACACACTTTCTGGCGGAGTCATTTCGAACCCGTCTAGCTTCTCACGGATGAGACGATCTATGTTGTTAGGCTCTTTCGACATATTCCATTGTTTTTGGTTGTAACATTTCCATTAATGCCTTCCGTCCACGTGTCAGTTGAGAGCGTGATGCTCCTTCCGTGATTCCTAAAGTTTCCGCAATTTCTTTATGACTGTATCCTTCAATTGCATACATGTTAAATACCAAGCGGTACCCCGTGGGAAGTTCGTTGATTTTTTTCAAAATATCTTCAGCATTAATTTCGCTCAAAATGGATTCCTGGGAAGAAATCTCTGGTGCTTTCTCTATATCATATTGGTCGATTTTTTTGACTGAATTCTGATAATGACGAATGGCCACATTTACTGCAATGCGTTTAATCCATCCTTCAAATGACCCTTTATCCTGAAATGTTTCCAACTTATTGAACACACGTATAAATGTTTCTTGAAGGATGTCTTTTGCATCCTCCTCATTTTTAGCATAGCGATAGCAGATAGGATACACTTTGCACGAAAATCTATCGTACAACACTTTCTGATACCGAGCTTTGCCTTTTTTGCACTTCTCGATCAGCCGTGTATCGCTAATTGTTATCATTTTCAGGTTCTATCTTCATAGATACAGCGTATTACGAAAACGCTGCACGGGGTTGAAAAAAAGACGCATTTATTTTGAAATAAGTTCGTCCGAACATCTTTTTTAAATGGAAAAATATTATCGGAAAAGCTTGGGAACTTGGTGGTTTTCACAAATTTTGAATTGATCTCATCCCACAGTTTCTCTCAACGCAAAGAATAAAGCATTTTAAACCACGAGGAC
Source organism: Flavobacteriales bacterium (assembly GCA_013373595.1). Lineage (GTDB taxonomy): Bacteria > Bacteroidota > Bacteroidia > Flavobacteriales_D > Crocinitomicaceae > UBA4466. The sequence continues at coordinate 34,120 of JABXHO010000052.1, forward strand.
ACAGATCAATCGTAGATTGATTCACAAAGCAGCATTGCAAACAATACCTTTGCGCCTTGGAGTTCTCCACGGTAAACTACACACAGCTTTGTGTCTTGACAGAGTCAAGCCCGTGTCTTAGTGGTAGAAAAAAAATAAACCACAACGTCACAAAGTTCACAACGATTCATAGGCTCTACATGGATTTTTCAGACACGAAGAACTCATGCAAACAACAACTGTGCGCCTTAGTGGCAGAAAAAACAAACACAGCCAATTCAAAAAAGAGAAAGCTCTGTAAAACAAAAAGGGCATTTCACTATGGAAACGCCCTTGCTATTATCGTGAGATTCTATCTTAATTCGATGGAAACTCAAAGTTTTTCATGTCTACTTCGTAGATATCAATACTTGCTTTTGAACCTACAAGTTCATACCCCGAAACAAATGCCTTTTTCATTTCTGGTGAATACACAAAGTGCGTATCGTTGTTTACTGTGTTAACTCCAATTCCAAGGTTTACAGGAGTTCCCCACTCGCCCCCTTTGTTTTCAACAACATAAACATCTAATCCTCCCATTCCAACAAGTCCGTTCGAACTAAAGAACAAGTAACGACCATCAGGTGTAATGAAAGGCGTAGTTTCGCGACCTGTTGTGTTAATACCCTCAGGTAAAGGCTTCGCTTCCCCCCATTTGTTTCCGTCTCGTTCAACTACATAAATGTCTGTCGAGCTTTTGTCTCCTTTGCGGTCCGTCACAAAATACATCGTGTTTCCATCAGCTGTTAATGTTGCCGATCCTTCGAAGTATGATGTGTTGATGGATTTATTTTTGATGATTTTCGGTGTGTTCCATGTTCCTTTATTGTTCTTTTTGATTTCGCAAATATCAGAACCTCTCGTTGTTTTTTTGTCTCCTGTGAAGGTTGTGTTCAACGTCATAATTCCCGTTAATCCATCTGGAGAAACGTAATTAAGTGCATCAAATCCGTCAGAGTTTAACTTTCCAAGCTCATTGCTAGCATCTCTCCATTCTCCCGATTCTTTATCGTACGTACATCTGTACGTATCCTCGAAGTAACGCTGGTCGTCTGGATTCAATCCACCACCCGTTGTGTTGCTGCGTCGTGATGTAAAGTACGCTGTGGGCAAATCTCCTAAAAGAACCATGTTGTAATCATCGTAGCCTGAATTGATGTCTCCTTTCAAACGAACGCGTTCAACATACTCCTCATCTTTCGCCATTTCAGCCAAAGCAAATTCACATTGGGCAATTTGATCATCTACCAAAAGCTCGGCGGCTCTTCTTTTACTCAAACGATCTTTGGCTTTTTGAAAGTTGATTATCGCTGTATCAATATTTCCCAATCGATGGTAGCAAGTTCCTAAAATGAAGTATACTTCTTCATCTGTTTTATCAGCTCCCATTTCTTCAGCTTCTAGCGCATATTTCAAAGAATAACCGAAGTTGTCCATTGCATAATGACATTTGCTAATCCAGAAAGAAGCTTTCCAACTGTTTGGATCTTTTACTGAGGCTTGTCTGAATTTAATCAACGCATCTTTCATTCTACCATCTAAAAAGAGCGTACGCCCTTCTTCAATAAGATAAGCAGAAGAGGCTTTGTCGACAATACTCGTAGTAGAATCGGGGGGAGTAGTCATCGCAGATGCGTTTGAGTTAACGGTGAACAATAGCGCAAATACGGCTACTACGCGGATCCAATTTTTCATAAATACTTTTTTTGGTTTTCCTGTGAAGTACAAAAGTTATGCAAAAAAACGAAAATTTGACCGAATCCATCAAAATTCTTCATCTTCTTCTTCCTCCTCGTCTTCATATTCGTCATTCTCATCATCTTTGTAAGAATGCTCATTAGTAGAAAGATCCACCAAATCGTCCATGGCAATCGTTGCTGCAATGATTGCCAAAATTGGAGCTGCAGAGGCACAAATCCAAAGTACTAAATTCAGTAGAAAGCTACCCGATGCTGATATAAAGTCTTCTCCAAATGCTGAGAAATTAAACAGAACTGAAATATCAACAGGAACTAAAATCAAAATGGAATAGATGGCTCCGATGGCAACGGCCAACCCACGGTTTTCACGAACGAAGGAAATACTTTGATCCATGGATAATCGTCTTCTTTCATTGATATAATCCAAAAATGAGAACCCGTAGTAGTAAAATCCTATCGCGAAGGTCAAGTAAAATATCGGTGATGACTTCGGCTCTTCCCAACCAATAAATGATACAGTCAGAATAATCAGAAAGAAGAAATATTCCCACATCAAGTTTCGAATGATGATACGCATAGCACGCTTCACATCACTTACCAGCTGCTTGAAGTCCCACGGATATTTTTTTCCTGTGAGCAGGTATTCCGTTTTCATGCTCAAACTAGCCAGCAACGGAGAAAGAATCGCCACAACGAGGTACTTGGCAAACTTCATGAGTAAAACCGCAATGGATATTTCCATAAGCAGATAAAACATGTACCAAATAATTTCATTGATTGTCTCCGTCTGCGGAATGAACTTATGCGATTGAATTACCGCTCCCAACCAGTAGATGAAAAGCATGAGAATTGCAGGAATGGCCAAGTACCAATACAATCGATACTCAATCATAAACTTGATTGCTTTCCAGTACGATTGAAACCCAAAGGCCATGTTCTTAAAAAATCGCATGTTCAAAATTAATGAATCCGTCGAGGTTGTCGGTCATATCCTAAGGCTTTTGTATCTTTGCGCTTTCTTTTTAACTGAAAAACCAGTTGGTTATGAACTTTAATCCATTAACAACCATTTCTCCAATCGACGGAAGATACCATTCGAAAACAGCAGAGTTGCAACCTTATTTCTCCGAGTTTGGACTGATCAAATACCGCGTTATCGTGGAGATCGAATACTTCATCGCTATGGTAGAAAGTGGTGTGAAGGCCTTGGCAGATTTCCCAAAAGAACGCTATGAAGATCTTCGCGCTTTGTGTACAAACTTTTCGGAAGAAGACGCACAATGGATTAAAGACATTGAGAAAGTAACCAACCACGATGTGAAAGCCGTAGAGTACTTCGTGAAAGATCGAATGAAATCAATGGGATTGGAAAAATACCTTGAGTTTGTTCACTTCGGATTGACTTCACAAGACATCAACAACACATCCATTCCACTTTCTTTGAAAGAAGCGTTGCAAAATGAATACATTCCTTTATTAGATCAAATCATTGAAAAATTACGTGGTCTGAGCTTTGAATGGAAAGATGTCGCGATGTTGGCCAAAACACACGGACAACCAGCATCACCTACTCGTTTAGGAAAAGAAATTCAAGTGTTTGTTGAGCGTTTGGAAATCCAGAAAGAATTGTTGATTCAAGTGCCATTTTCAGCGAAGTTTGGTGGAGCAACAGGAAACTTCAACGCACATCACGTAGCGTATGCGGATAACAATTGGGTAGGATTCGCGAATCATTTCGTAAATGACATTTTGGGATTGTCCAGAAGTCAAACAACTACACAAATTGAGCACTACGACAACATGGCGGCAATGTTTGATGGCTTGAAACGCATCAACACAATCTTATTGGATTTGGATCGCGACATGTGGACCTACATTTCCATGGAATACTTCAAGCAAAAGCTGAAAGAAGGAGAAGTTGGGTCGTCGGCAATGCCGCACAAAGTGAACCCGATTGATTTTGAAAACTCAGAAGGTAACATTGGAATCGCAAATGCTCTTTACGAGCATCTTGCAGCAAAACTTCCTGTTTCACGCTTGCAACGAGATCTAACGGATTCTACCGTGCTTCGTACCATCGGAATGCCATTGGCTCATACGTTTATTGCTTTCAAATCAACATTGAAAGGATTAGATAAATTATTGTTGAACGAATCCGCATTTGCTGCAGACCTCGAAAATAACTGGGCGGTAGTTGCAGAAGCAATTCAAACAATTTTGAGACGAGAAGGGTTCCCAAAACCATACGAAGCGTTGAAAGGGTTGACACGTAAAAACGAAGCCATCACAAAGGAAACCGTTCACGCATTTGTAGACACATTGGATATTTCTGACGATCTCAAGGAAGAATTGAAGGCAATTTCTCCACAGTCATACACGGGAATTCAGCTGGTTAATTAAGCAAAAAAACTGATTGATTTATAGGCGATCTTTCTTCTCGCTCGATTTCGTGGTGCCATTTTTGTGTAAATTAGCGGAAATTTATACAATATGTTAAAAACCACCTTTGGGTTAATCGCTATTACCCTACTCTCATTTACCTCTCAGGCACAAATAACCGTTTCCGAATGGAGCGAATTAGAAAAAAGTCCTGGACGACTACTTAATCTACTACCTAGAGATGCCAATGACTTCTTCGCTTTAAGAAGAACTGGAAGAGGAATCTTTGGAGGCATCGCCGTGTCTTCACACAAAAACCTTGAAACGCAACTAAAGGAAAAAATATCGCTCCGCGCGAACAATAGTCCTGCAAATTTCGAAGGTTCAACAATCGTTGGAGATCACTTTGTTGTCTTTATGTCAGACAAACAAGAAGGTCGAAACAATTTCTTCATGCAAGAGTATGGAGAAGACTTGGAACCGATTGGAAATGCATTCGAATTAGCTTCTTACGAGCTTGAAAGTAAACGCGCACGTTTTGCAGGAACATTTTCGCTGTATCAATCAGAAAACAGAAATTTTTTCTCTGTAGTTTGGACAATCCCAGGACGAAAAGATGAAGAAACAAAATACGGATACAAAGTATTCGATGCTGATTTACAAGAAGTATCTGGAGGAACCTACGAATTCCCATTTGAATCAAAATACTGTCGCATCAACACAATGCACCTTTCAAATACAGGTGATTTCTTCACTGTTGTAACAGAATATCAAGAATCTGAGGATAAGAAACTATTCAAAAATTACGCGAACTATAAGACAATGCACATCTACCACATCAACTCTGATGGAATGGAGGATGTAGAAATTAATCTAGAAGGAAAACGCGTAGAAGCATTAAATATCAACTCAGACAACAACCGACAATTCATCTTGACTGGAACCTACGGTGAGCGCAAAAAAGCAGGAATCAAAGGACTATTCTACATGAAGTTGGATTTCAAATCGCAGGAAATTTTAGCGGAAGGATTCGAAGAGTTTTCGGATGATTTCATCACGCAAGATTGGTCTGACCGCCAGAAAAAGAAAAATGCAAAAAAGAAGGCGCGAGGAAAAGATGCTGAACCTAAATTGTACGAATACGTTATGAGAGATATACACATCTTGGAAGACGGAAGCGTTGTAGGAAGCATGGAACAATTTTACATTCGCGTGGTTACTACCCGTGACCCAAGAACAGGAGCAACAACAACAACGTACTACTATTATTACAATGATGTAATTGCATTTAAAGTTGGAGCTGATGGAGGATTCGATTGGCATACAAAAATCGATAAATACCAAGTTTCTACCAACGATGGAGGATACTTCAGTTCGTATGAGCGCTTTGTTGATGACGGAAAAATGTACATGATTTTCAACGACAATAGCATGAACTACGATGAAAGTGGAAACTTCAGTGATCCTGAAAAACTACGTGCTGCTACCCTTTCGAAAAGAAAAAATACGGTAGCCTTGGTTGAAGTAGATTTGGAATCGGGGGAATTTTCTCGTAAAATGTTCTTTGATCGCTCTGAATTAGGTGCGATTGCTGTTCCTAAATTGTTCAACGTTGATTACAATAACGGTGAAGTACTGGTTTACGCAGTAAAGGGAACCAAAGAAAAATTTGGAATCATCGAATTTGGTGAACAAGACTAAATACAAGTAACAGAATGAGCACAACAAGAATTCTTTTGACATTTACACTTGGATTCTTGTGTGCTTTTTTTTCTTTTTCTCAGGAAAATAAACACGCCACGCCCGACATTGAATGGGGCGAATTAATGCGTAAAAATGGGCAACTACGCTACCTTCTTCCTGATGATCAAAACAGTTTCTATGCGCTCCGATGGTCGGGAAGTCGACTTTTTGGATATTACAACGTAACGAAGCACGAAAACCTGAAAATGGTTGGTGAGACCAAGGTGAAATTGGTCGCCAATCGGAGCATCGCTAATTTTGAAGGTGCCAGCGTAGTGAATGGGAAATTCGTCGTGTTTTTATCCGATAAACGCGAAGGAAAGAATCACTTCTACATGCAAGAATTCGATGAAGACTTGCAGAAAAAGGAAGATATCACACTACTTGCTACCTATGAACTGGATCGAAAGCAAAAAGCAGGATCATTCGAGTTCAAAAAATCTCCCAACGGAAAGTATTTTGGTGTAATCTGGGAAATCCCTGGAAAAAAGGACGTCCGCGACAGCTACGGATTTAAAATTTTCGACCTCAACATGCAAGTGATAAATGAGGGAGAGTACAAATTGCCTTTTGATCCCGATCTATCTTCTATTCATGAACACCTCATCTCCAATTCGGGCGATTATTTCATCTGTCTATCGGAATTTAAAAAATCAGAACGACGAACGCTTTTTTCTTCCAAAACGGAGTACAAAGCCTTGCACATCTATCGAATCAATGATGACCTTGGACTTCAGGACTTCACACTCGATGTAGACGGTCGACCTGTTGTTGCATTGGCGATGTCTGCTAACGAGCAAAATGTGTTCACACTGACAGGAATTTACAGCAATAACGATCAGTCGGGAGTAGCAGGCGTATTTTATCAAAAGTTAGACCTCAATGAAGAGAAAGTCATTCAGGAAGGCTTCCAAGAATTTGATGAATCCTTTATCACACAGGGATGGTCCGAGCGCTCACTGCGTCGGGCAGAACGAAGACGCAATCAAGGAAAAGGAGATCCAGAACTCTTCAGTTATACGATGCGAGACGTTACGTTCCTGGACGATGGCAGTATCATTGGAACGATGGAACAATATTATGTTCAGGTGCGATCAAATGGTGATGGAAGAATCGACCAATCCTCGAACATGTATTACTATTACTACAACGACATCATCGCCTACAAAATCGATTCGACAGGAACGTTCTCGTGGGTGAAAAAGATTGAAAAAGATCAGGTTTCGGTGAATGATGGCGGGCCCTACAGTAGTTTTGAAAGCTTCGTAAACAACGGAAGAGTCTATTTCATCTTTAACGACAATCAAGAAAACTACGACGAATCGGGAAATTTCTCAGATCCAGAACGTTTGTATTCTGCCAATTATAGCAAACGAAAAAATGCCGTCGCCTTGGCCAGTATTGATATTGAAACAGGCGATTTAGATCGAACGCTTTTCTTGGAACGCAAAAAAAGTAACACGCTCGTCATTCCGAAACTATTTTCGGTGAATTATCAATCTGGAGAACTGATTATTTATTCCGTTGCCGGTCGAAAGGAAAAAATCGGAATCGTCAAATTGAAGTGATACAAGAAGCAATACAACGCTTTTAGCCATTCAGCCGATCAAAATCTTCCCAGAAATCAGGATAACTTTTCGATACGGCCTCTGCGCCAGCAATAACTGATTCACCCTCAATTTTCGAAGCAGCAATCGCCAAGCACATCGCAATACGATGATCATTGTGCGAATCCACACGTGCAGCGTGCAAGGTTGTTCCTCCATGAATCATCATGACATCATTCGCTTCATCCAGTTCGATCTTCAATCCAAACTTTGCAAACTCTTGTTGAAGTACTGTTCCTCTATCGCTCTCTTTGATTTTTAATCGGTGAAGCCCAGAAATAGTCGACCTTCCTTCGCAGAATGCCGCCAACACCACAAGCGCTGGGAACAAATCAGGACAATGCGTAGCATCCGCATGAAAAGCTAATCTATTCTCCCCTTTCACCTCAACCGTTGTATCTGAAATGGCCACCTCACAATTGGCAGCTTCCAATATTTTCAAAAGCGCTGTATCCGCTTGCGCACTCTGAAAGTACAAACCAGATACGCAAATTGGATGTCCCAAAGCCGCTGCAACCAACCAATAACTCACTGAACTCCAATCTCCCTCAACTATATACGAATCACACGTATAGGACTGATTTCCCTTAATGAAAAAGCGCTCAAAATTTTCATTTTCGATATGCACACCAAAACTTTTGAGTGTATCCAAAGTCATTTGCACGTAAGGGATGCTTTTCAGATTGTGTACGACCAAGGTAGAATCTTCTTCAATCAAAGGCAATGACATAAGCATTCCCGATAAAAACTGAGAGGAAGCACTTCCATCGATTTCAACAATCCCTCCGTGCATTCGTCCATCCACCGTTATGGGTAAATAGCCGTCATTACTTGAAACACGAACGCCCATTTGCGTCAAGTGTTGCTCAAAAAACAACTGTGGTCGCTTTAACAATGATCCTTCACCCGTAATGAAAAAATGTCCTTCATGTCCTGCACAAACACCAGTAATCAAGCGCATGCCCAAACCACTTTCTCCCGCATTCAATTCTGCTTCAACTGGAAAAGATTGAATTCCGCGGATGAGGTACGAACCATCTTCTTGGAGCTGAACATCTGCCCCGAGTTCCTCAATATTTTGGAGCATTGCACGTTCATCATCGCTTTTTCCAACGCCAATAACTCGCGTTGTTCCCGTACTCAATCCTGCCGCTAAAATAACCCGTTGGCCATCACTTTTTGAAGCAGGAGCGCTAACTTCACCTTTCAATATGCAAGAAGAAATCGTCTTATTCATTCGAACCATTTTCTGTGTTCATAACCTTTGTTTGATGTCTAATTGATTCCTGATGAATGGCATCCATCAGTTGACGAACAAATTGTTGCGTTAATCGGTATTCTCCACGTTTTTCAATACGCGAAGCGATTACTCGTTGCCAATGTTCTTGTTGTAAAATCGTAATATTATTTTCTCGTTTTAACTGTCCTACTTCTTCACTGAGCTCCATTCTTGCGCCCAATATATCAAAAAGTCGGTCATCCAAAATGGAAATTTTCGTTCGTAATTCCTTCAAAACAACCTGCAAATCTTCCGAGATTTCAACCGATCTCATAACAAGTTGACTTAGAATATCGAACAATCCATCTCCCGTGACTTGTTGTGCTGCATCCGACCATGCTTCGTCTGGGTTTGGATGTGTTTCAATCATCAACCCTTCGAAGTCCAAGTCCATCGCTTTTTGACTCACTTCAAGCAGTAAATCACGACGTCCAGTAATGTGACTTGGATCGCAAATAATGGGTAAATCAGGACGCTCTTCCTTCAAGCCAATCGGTATTTGCCAGTTGGGAACGTTTCTGTATTTGGGATGTTTGTAAACTGAAAATCCACGATGAATCGCTGCCAAATCCGTAATTCCTGCTTTTTCGAAACGCTCGAATGCTCCGAGCCACAAATTCAAATCTGGATTCACTGGATTTTTTATCATGACAGGAATATCGATCCCTTTCAACGCATCAGCGATTTCTTGCACAGCAAAAGGATTCACGGTAGTTCTCGCTCCGACCCACAACACATCAATTCCCGCTTTTAGCGCAGCCTCAACGTGTTTCTTATTTGCCACTTCAGTGGTTGTTGGCAGATTTGTTTCCTTCCCCGCATTCACAAGCCATGGCAATGCAATTTCTCCCAATCCTTCGAAACTATTTGGGCGCGTTCTCGGCTTCCAAATTCCTGCTCGAAGCAATTGAACCGAATCATTTTTTGCAATTTGCTTGCAAATGGACATTACCTGTTCCTCACTTTCGGCACTGCATGGACCTGCCACAACAAATGGCCGTTCTCCCCGTCTTATCTTCTCTGCTAACTTCATCTTTCTTATTCGCTTAAAGGTAATTTTTTTCATAAAAAAATCCTGACGATTGGCGCCAGGATTTTCAAATTGTATACTATCAAATAGTTGTCCGAACGCTTAGTCTAAACTATCGTTCCATTGCCAGCTATTTACCTTGTTTTTATTCATTTCGAATACAAAGGGAGAAAAAAAATTGAAATAATCCATTGTTTTTGTGAAAAATTATTTCAGATATTTGCAGTGATGTACAAAACAACTCAACATACAAACGTAATTACTACCGCATGGTGGTGGCACTCAACGAATCGTTGGTGTGAGTGGCGCTAGTTTGTAGTTTTCCATAATATTCATAAGCGGTTCGTTTTTCTACGAGCCGCTTTTTTTTACATCATTTTCAAATTAATTTTCATGTTTATTCAATCCCATTTGAGTCTGTTCTCAGCAGACATTTACACACCCGTCGAATTATATCTATCACTTCGACATCACTTTAGGAAAGCGTGTTTGTTGGAGAACAACGATTACCATTCGCGCCAAAACAGTAAATCTTTCATCGGCTGCGAACCGATCGTTGAAATCACTCTGGAGAGAAACATTCTCACCATCAAGCAGCAAGAAGGCGTTGAGGAAATCCAATTGGAACCACAGCCATCCATTGCCAAACAGGTACAAACCGTTCTCGACCGATTTCAGTTTGAGCAACAACAATTCAACGGCTTTTTTGGGCGCATGAATTTCGAGTTCAATCTACAGGATGAAACCCACATCCAAAAAACAGCGCACGAAGGTGATTTACCCGATCTTCACCTCTTCATTTTCCGCTATCTGATTGTGATTGATCACTTCACTTCCGACGGTTATCTGCTCGAAAATTCGTTTTCACCGATAGAAGAACCTACTGAAATCTATCATCTTTTTCAAAAGAGTAGCGTCATTCAACTGCCCTTTGAAACTGTTGGTAAGGAAGTCGCGCATTTTAGCGATTCGGAATTTTCGGAGCTTGTAAAAAAAGGAAAGGCACACTGTGAGCGTGGCGACGTATTTCAATTGGTTTTGTCGAATGAATTCCGTCAAGGTTTCTTTGGAGATGATTTTCAAGTATACCGTGAACTGCGCCGATTGAACCCTTCTCCTTACCTGTTTTACTTCGATTTTGAATCCTATCGACTTTTTGGATCATCGCCAGAAGCTCAACTCTTGGTAAACGATGGAAAAGCAGAGATTCATCCCATTGCTGGAACGGTTCCCTTGACGGGAGATGAAACAACAGATGGCAAAGCGCTCGAATTTCTTTTACACGATGAAAAAGAGAATGCCGAACATACAATGCTTGTCGACTTAGCGCGGAATGATTTAAGTCGGGATTGTGCGCAAGTGACTGTCGAGAAGTACAAGGAAGTACAACATTTTAGCCATGTTACGCATCTTGTGTCCAAAGTCACAGGGCAACTCAAAGAAAAAAATGCTTTCGAAGCTTTGTGTCACTCCTTTCCTGCGGGAACACTTTCTGGAACGCCAAAACCAAAGGCACTGGAACTCATTCAGCGCTATGAAGGAGACAATCGGAACTTTTACGGTGGCGCCATCGGAATACTCGGGGCATCGGGCAATTTGAATACAGCCATTGTGATCCGTAGTATTTTGAGTCAAAACAATGAATTGCAGTATCGAGCGGGAGCTGGCATCGTTCTGGATTCGGATCCCGACCGTGAAACACAAGAAGTACATCATAAGTTGAGGGCACTACGATCTGCCATTGCACGTGCAGAAAAAGTCGGTCTTCCCACTCAAAACATAGAACGATGAAACATATAACTGTCATCAACAATTACGATTCATTCGTATTCAATTTAGTACGCTATTTAGAAGAGAACAACTGTGTGGTTCAGGTTCAACGCAACGATGAAATTGAGCACTCACTTCTTGAAAAATCAGATGCCATTGTGCTTTCACCTGGTCCGGGAATCCCATCAGAAGCAGGAGAACTATTGGAGGTTATTGATCGGTACCATGCTAGCAAGCCACTTTTGGGTGTTTGTCTAGGACATCAAGCCATTGCCGAATATTTTGGTGGAAAACTAGCGCAATCACCTCAAGCCATTCACGGGAAGCAATCCCCCATCAAATTGGACACCTCGAGTTCGATATTTGCGTCACTTCAACCCCAGATAGAAGTTGGACGATACCACAGCTGGCACGTCGAGCATTTGCCCAACAACATGCGAACGACAGCCACCCTTCACTCGGGAGAAATAATGGCGATCGAACACGAAAGTCTTCCTGTTTACGGCATTCAGTTTCATCCTGAATCGATTCTCACTCCAACGGGAAGGACAATTATTTCCAACTGGTTAACAACAACAAAATGAATTCAATTCTCAACAAATTATTGCATCATGAGCACCTTTCATTTTCTGAGGCGCGCTCATTCATCTATTCAATTGATGTAGAGCACTTCGCCCCAGAAGCCATTAGTGGAATGCTGATGATTATTCAAATGCGCGGGGCACAACTCGAAGAAATGCGTGGCTTTCGAACTGCTCTCATTGAGCTATCCCATCAATTAGAACTCGACTCCGAGCACGCAATTGACCTCTGCGGAACGGGCGGTGATGGAAAAAACACCTTCAACATTTCCACAACCACTGCTTTTGTACTCGCTGCCATGGGGAAGAAAGTCATCAAGCACGGAAATTATGGTGTGAGTTCGCTTTGCGGATCATCCAACGTATTAGAGGAGCTCGGAATAGTGTTTACGGCAGACGAAGGCGAACTTCAACGGCAATTGGATCAGCACAACATTTGCTTCCTTCACGCTCCCCTTTTCCATCCTGTGATGAAAAAAGTTGCTCCCATTCGCAAGAAACTTGGCGTCCAAACCATATTCAATAATTTGGGTCCACTTATCAATCCGGCGCAGCCAAAATTTCAATTAACAGGCACGTATTCCCTGGAATTAGCGCGCATGTATCAACATATTTTACGTTCTGAACGCACAAATTACCGCGTTGTGTACGGTATGGATGGCTTTGATGAAGTCTCACTGACAGATGAAACACGCGTTTTGGGTGCTCAAACGGACACCGTACTCACCGCCAACAATTTTGGAGCTAGCACGCTCGATTTATCTTCGATAAAAGGCGGCAATAGCATTCAAGAAGCAGCCAACATTATGCACACAATTTTGGACGGACGAGGCACGCCTGCTCAAACTTCGGTCGTGGCCGCCAATACCGCAGTGGCCCTTCAGCTTTATCATCCAACAGCTTCACTCGATGAACTCTATGCGGAAGTTATCCATTTTATTCAATCGGGAAATGCCCAGTTCACATCTTCCCCCTCAACATCCATGTATTTATGAAAATTCTAGATCAAATTATCGTCACCAAGAAAAAAGAAGTCGAATTTCTGAAGAAGAAATACAGTTATACCGACTTTGAATCACAGCCCCATTTCAACGCCAAATCGATTTCACTCTCTGAACGATTGAAGTCGTCCGAGTTTGGCATCATCGCAGAAATCAAACGGAAATCGCCCAGTGCGGGAATGATTCGGGAAGAATTGAACCCAATTGACCAGGGAAAACTATATGAATCAAGTGGAGCCGCCGCTATTTCTTGTCTCACGGACCATTTCTATTTTGGAGGATCAATCGATGACCTCACCGCATTAAAGGCCGCTGTTTCCATTCCCGTTTTGCGAAAGGAATTCATTATTGATGAAATTCAATTGTTCGAATCGAAGGCAGCCGGAGCCGATGTGGTTTTACTGATTGCGGAAGTGCTATCAAAAGAAGAGGCACTGCATTTGACCATTATGGCACAATCACTTGGCATGGAAGTTATCATGGAATGTCACAGCTACAACGAACTGAAAAAAGTCAACGATTTGGTCGACATCATTGGCGTGAATAATCGCGATTTGCAAGCACAACAAACCAACATTCAAATTTCGTTTGAGTTGCATAAATTTATTCCAGAAGGGAAATTGTGCATTTCTGAATCGGGAATTCGTTCGAAAGAAGACATCATTCAACTTGCTGAAACTGGATATCACGGTGCACTCGTGGGAGAATACATTTTGAGTCAAACAGACCCTTCGAAAGCCATACACGACCTTCAATTCAAATCATCAGAGTTATGTTGATCAAAGTTTGTGGCATGCATTCACCCGATCAAGTGAAACAGGTAGAAGAATTCGCCGATTACGTGGGATTTATTTTTTACAAACACTCCCAACGCTTTGTTGAGAGCACTCCTGTCGTAAGTAAAGCCAAGAAAGTAGGTGTTTTCGTAAATGCGTCGCTTGATGAAGTTCGTCAATCCATCGCAAAGCATTCCTTGGATGTCGTTCAATTACATGGAAACGAAACGCCCGAGTTCTGTCAAGAACTGAAAACTAATGTAGAAATCATCAAAGCATTTGGTGTGCAGCCCGACTTTTCTTTCGCGGAAACAAAAGCATTTGAAGCTCAGGTTGATTTCTTTCTATTTGATACGAAAACTCCGGGGTACGGAGGATCAGGAAAACAGTTTGACTGGTCGTTACTTTCAAATTATCAAGGAGAAACACCCTTTATTTTGAGCGGAGGCCTTCATCCGAACGCACTCGAAGAGATTCAAAATCTTCGGCATCCACAAATGATGGGACTTGATCTCAACAGTGGATTTGAAATCGCGCCAGCCAATAAAGACGTTGATCTTCTCAGAACATTCATTTTACAACTGAAACAACAATCATGAAAACAGCAATACAACCCGACGAAATGGGATTTTACGGTGAATTTGGCGGAGCATTTGTTCCTGAGCTCTTGCGTCCGAACATTGAGGAACTCACACGTGCCTTTCGCACGGCTCAAGACGACAAATCGTTTCAAGCGGACTATCTTTCCCTGTTGAAGGATTACGTAGGACGACCAACACCGTTGTATTATTCTTCCAAACTGAGCGATACGCACGGATGTGCCATTTACCTAAAACGAGAAGACCTTAATCATACTGGAGCGCATAAAATCAACAATACGATTGGACAAATTCTCTTGGCCAAGTCGATGGGAAAACAAACGATTGTTGCCGAAACGGGAGCAGGTCAACATGGTGTTGCCACCGCTACTACCTGCGCACTGATGGACATGGAATGCATTGTCTTTATGGGAGAAGTGGACATGGCGCGACAAGCTCCAAACGTGCAGCGAATGGAATTTTTGGGTGCAAAGGTTATTCCTGCCAAAAGCGGAAGTCGCACCTTGAAAGATGCTACAAACGAAGCGATCCGATTCTGGATCAATCATCCTGACGCGTATTATTTGATTGGTAGTGTGGTTGGACCTCATCCTTATCCTGAAATGGTCGCGTATTTTCAATCGATTATTTCCGAAGAAATTCAATCCCAGTTAAAGGAAAAAACTGGAAGTTCGTCGCCCACCAAAGTGATTGCGTGCGTGGGAGGAGGAAGCAATGCCGCTGGAGCCTTCTATCATTTTTACGAGAATGAAGATGTCGAATTAATTGCCGTTGAAGCCGCAGGAAAAGGACTAAATTCAGGAGAATCTGCAGCAACATCTATCCTTGGAACACCAGGCGTTTTACACGGCAGCATGACCTTGTTGATGCAAGATGCATACGGTCAAGTTACCGAACCCTACTCCATTTCCGCAGGATTGGATTACCCGGGCATTGGACCTTTGCATGCACATAGTATTCAAACTGGGCGAACGAAATCCATTTCAGTTAGTGACGAACAAGCCTTGTCTGCGGCAAAAAACCTATCTCGAAACGAAGGGATTTTGCCTGCTTTGGAAAGTGCTCATGCATTGGCTGCACTCGAACAGATAGAGCTCAGTCCATCAGACATCGTGGTGGTAAACTTATCGGGCCGCGGAGACAAAGATTTGTCCACCTATCTTCAACATTCTTCTAAATAAACCTCATGAATACTTTCAAAAAATCACACAAACAACTCAGCATTTTCGTTACTGCAGGATACCCAAATTTGGAAAGCTTGCCTGAACAGCTCTCCCTACTCGAAGCCAAAGGTGTCGATTTCGTAGAAGTTGGCATCCCCTTTTCAGATCCAATGGCAGACGGTCCAACCATTCAGAAAACGAGTGATATTGCCTTAAAAAATGGAATGAATCTCGATCGCCTGTTTGATCAGCTTCGTGAATATAATTCTAATCTTCCTGTCGTGTTAATGGGATATTTGAACCCCGTGCTTGCGTACGGAATCGATCGTTTTCTTTCCTTGTGCAAAGAAGTTGGCGTTTCTTCCGTCATCCTTCCAGATATGAGTCTTGAAATTTACGAACGCTTCTATCAAACTACGTTTCACGAATACGAAATAACACCATGCTTTCTGATTACTCCGAGTACTTCCACGGAACGAATTGCCACCATTGCCAAAACCTGTCGCAATAGTTTTGTCTATCTCGTTTCATCAAACGCGACAACGGGAGAGAACATTTCATTCGGCCAAGATCAAAAGAAACGCTTTGAACGCATTCGATCTGCCTGTGGTGAAACTCCTTTGTTTATGGGGTTCGGAATCGACTCAAAAGAAAAAGTTGACTTTGTTCACGAAGTATGTGATGGCGCCATCATTGGTTCGGCCTATTTGAAAGCACTGGAACATGGAAATGAGATCACTTTTCTCGAATCATTGCAAACGCACGAACAAGCTTAGTCAATCACCAAACGCAGCATCGCATTTTCATTGCCCGCAGTAACTTCGAGGAAATATACGCCAGAAGGATAATCAACGAACATTTTGATCACTTCCTTGTTTTGATACTCATTCAACTGAAGCAGCCTTCCACGCGCATCTCTCATTGTGATTGTCACCTCACTTTTCACACTTCCTAAATCGATGGTGAATTCACCTTGCGAAGGATTTGGGAAGAGCGAAATCGTCTCAAGGAAATGTTGGTCGATATCCGCATTGTTTACCGTAACACAAATTGATGTGTCTGAACAGTTATTCAAAGAAATCACAACGGCATAATCACCATTGACGGTTGCAATAAATTCTTGTCCCGTTTCTCCCACAATCGGCGCTCCTGTTGTACAATTGATCCATTCGTAGGTTCCTCCGTTCGCGTTGCTCGATGTAAGAACATTATCCGTTTGGAATACATTTGCATTGATGGTAGTAACTGTAAGATCGAGTGTGACCATTGAATCACATCCTGCTTGACTTTGTAACGTCGTTGAATAGACACCCGAGTTCGTGTAGGTTTGTCCTGTTGCCGACCACACATAGCTTCCACATGCTGAAATCGTTTCAGAAGAAGTTGTCGCGCCCGAAATACTAAGGTTTAATGTGATGGTAGAATCACAACCCAACGAATTTGTCAAGGTCGCAGAATACGTTCCACTGTTTGTATAGGTTTGCCCATCGACAGGCCAGAAATACGATTCACATGCCGCAATGCTTGTAGAAGATGATGATGGTGCTCCGATTGTTAAGTTTAAGGTATATACCGAGTCACAACCATTTGCCGCAACAAAGTTAGCCGTGTACGTCCCAGAATTCGTGTAGGTATTTCCGTTCACTCCCCACGTGTAGCTGCCACAAGCAGCAACAGATGTTGAACTTGAGAAACCATTGTTGAGCGTCAAATTGAGCGTCAATGTACTATCACATCCCGCTGCGTTCGGAATGACTGTTGTGTAAGTTCCTGAATTCGAATACGTCAGTCCACTTTCTGGCCAGAAATAACTTCCACATGCCGTTATATTCGCTGTAGATGACGAAGGCGAATTGATTGTGAGGTTTAACGTTACTGTTGAGTCACATCCGATAGAGCTCAAAACAGTCGTGCTATACGAACCACTTGATGTATACGTATTCCCATTCAATGCCCATGTGTACGCTCCACATGCATTCACATTTTGAGTAGTTGACGTATTGGATGCAATTGTTAAATCGAGGTTCGCAGTAGAATCACATCCATTCGTCGTGAATCCAGTTACTGAATAAATGCCTGACGTCGTATACGTTTGACCATTTACTGGCCACGTATAACTTCCACAAGCCGTAATGACATCGGTTGTACTGTAGCCATAATCGAGTGTCAAGTTCAATGTAAGCACACTGTCGCAGCCCAATGTATTCGTTAAGGTTGAGGTATATGTTCCACTTGCCGTATAGGTCATTCCCGTTTCTGACCAGAAATAACTATCGCACGCGGTGATGTTTTCTGTACTTGCCGAACCATTCAAAATTGTTAGGTTAAGCGTAACAACAGAATCACATCCTGCCGCATTTGGAATGGTCGCAAAATAGGTTCCACTCGTTGCGTAAGAGTTTCCATTTAATGGCCATGTGTACAAATCGCACTCAGTCACAGAAACCGAAGCCGTTGAACTGGTTGTAATCGTTAAATCGAGATTCAAAATAGAATCACACCCTTGTGCTGTTAAGAAAGAAGTAGTGTAGAGACCGCTTGTTGTGTACGTTACTCCGTTTGCTGGCCAGAAATACGAATCACATGAAGAGATTACTTCTGTATTGTTGTAATCGTACCCAACTGATAGATCAAGCGTCACGACACTATCACAGCCTACCGCATTCGTGAACACCTCGGTATACACTCCCGAAGTAGTGTACGTCATTCCGTTTGTTGGCCACGTATAGCTGTTACACGCTGCAACGGTTTGCGTTGAGCCAGAACTACTCTTGAGCGTCAAGTTGAGTGTGATCACAGAATCACATCCGCTTACATTTGGAATCGTAGCGAAGTACGTTCCTCCCGATGTATAGGTATTTCCATCCACTGGCCAGAAATACGAATCACACGCTGTCGCATTTTGTGTTGCGCTCGAACTACTATTCACGACCAAATTTAGATTGACAATGGAATCACATCCTTGTGGTGTTGTCAGTGTTGCCGTGTACACTCCACTTGTGGTATACGTATTCCCGTTCGCACTCCAATAATAACTATCACAGGCTGCAACGTTGATGGTTGAGTTCGTGTTTTGTCCAAGATCAAGGTTCAATTGAACAATACTATCGCAACCTGCAGCATTCGTATATACTTCGGAGTAAATGCCACTACTTGAGTACGTCGTACCATTCTCTGCCCAGAAATAACTTCCACAGGCACTCACGTTTTGAGTGGAGAGATCACTTGAATTGATCGTAAGGTTCAACGTTATAATAGAATCACAACCTGCTGCATTTGGAATCGTGTCTTTATACGTTCCTGAAGCTAGATATGTCACTCCATCCTGAGCCCATGTGTAGGAATCACATGCTATGATGTTTTGTACCGATGTCGAATTGTTGAGAATCGTCAAGTTGAGCAGATGCGTCGAATCACATCCTGCTGCATTCGTTGCCGAAATGGCATAGGTTCCGCTTGAGGTATAAGTTACACCATTCGTTGGCCACACATACGATTCACATGTGGTAATGGTTGTGGTATTCAAATAACTATCATTGATCGTCAAGTTCAGAGTAATGATGCTATCGCAACCAATTGAATTAGGGATGGTTGTTGTGTAGCTTCCGCCTGTCGTGTATGTCGTATTGGTTGCCGACCAGAAATAAGCATCGCAAGCCGTAATATCTACGCTACTTGTTGTTGCCGTACTAATCGTCACATTCACAGTGATGATACTATCACATCCTACTGCGTTTGGAATCGTATCGAGGTAAGTTCCCGATGATGTCCAAACATAATTTCCACTTGGTGAAACCAGAGAATCACATGCTCCTGCGGAAATCGTTGCAAAGGAGTTCGGCAATACGGTCAAGTTGATCGTAAGAATCGAGTCACACCCATTTACGTTCAAAATCGTATCTGAATACGTTCCTGAACTCGCATAAACAGCACCAGAAGGAGCCGTGTACGTTTCACATGCCGTTTCGTTGATCGTGCTGAACGTTGCAGGATTCACTGTCAAGTTAATCGTAATAATCGAATCAAATCCATTCGCATTGACCAATGTATCTGTATATGTTCCTCCCACAGTGTATGTTTCATCTCCACTTGGAACAGTATAGGCATCTCCTTGACAAATAAGCGGATCAATGGTTGTGTAGGTGTTGCTGTCCAGAACATTCACCACATACTGGAAAGGCGTGCTCCACGTATTATCTTCTCCCTTCACACGAAGATTGAATAAATGAACTCCTATTGACGTTGGTGTTAACGTATTTGCAAACAAGTCTTCCACTGCCTCGTTCAAGTTTCCATCCAGTGCGAAGATTGGCGAACCATTCCCTGCTCCAGGGTCCGTATCCCAGAAATATTCAGCTTGAACAACTTGTATATCTCTTGAGATAAGTGTTGGAGTGAAGACATTCACCGTATGCGAAAAAGTGCTACTCCACGTATTATCCAAGCCTTTCACACGCAGATTAAAGGTATGTATTCCACTTGAAGGGCTCGCAACCGAACCGTCGAACAATTGTTCCAACGCCTCATCGAGATTTCCATCCAACGCAAGAATAACGGTTCCATTTCCAACTCCTGGATCTGTATCCCAAAAGTACTCTGCTTGAACCACGTGTGCATCTCGCGTGATTAATGTTGGTGTGTTTACGTTAATCACATATGAAAAAACGGGACTCCAACCATTGTCGAAACCTTTTACTCTCAGGTTGAAGGTGTGAATTCCCATCGTTGGGACCGAAACAGCACTATTGAATAAGCTTTCTATCGCTTCATCGAGGTTTCCGTCAAGAGCTAAAATTGTTGTTGCATTTCCTTGTCCCGGATCGGTATCCCAGAAATATTCAGCTTGTACAACTTTCACATCACGCGATACAACTGTTGCATTGAAGATATTGACCGTATGCGAAAAAACATTACTCCATGTATTGTCAAATCCCTTTACGCGAATATTAAACTTGTGCAACCCGGCTGCAGGAAGCGATGACGCGTTATCAAACAATGCTTCAATGGCTTCATCTAGGTTTCCGTCCAATGCTAAAATCGGCGTTGCCAAACCTACCCCTGGATCAGTATCCCAAAAATATTCCGCTTGAACCACCTGAACATCTCTGGATGTGATGGCTTGATTGTAAATGTTTACGGTATAACTAAATGTGTTACTCCATGTATTCTCTAATCCTTTCACGCGCACATTGAAGGTGTGCAAACCACTTGAAGGAAGTGCTGATGAATTATTGAACAGTTTTTCTATTGCCTCATCCAAGGCACCATCTTCAGCGAGAAGCGCAGTTCCATTTCCTTGCCCTGGATCGGTATCCCAGAAATACTCGGCCACGGTGACCTGTTGCCCGACAACTACGTGCCCAACAAGCACCATCACAAACGCGAATATATATTTGAATTGCTTCAAGCTGAATTTCTTTAGATGTTAATCAACAAACACTTGTCTATCTATCAAAAGAATAACCTGTAACGGCATTCGATCCACCCACCAAGATTTCAGATGGCATTGTTAGGTAATATACCTTCGAACTTGTTCCATCAATTGGGAAGAAATTATCCAAGCTATATGATCCTCCGTAAGCTCCTGGATCATTTCGTGTAAGATCGAGGTCATAGTCGGCTGTGCCTGGATTTCCACCATCAACTGTTCCTGTCCACGAACTCGATCCATCAGAATTTAAGTTCACCGACGACGAAGTTGTATTGGTTCCGTCATCTGTAAAGCCAAAAATAGATCCATTATCAAAGCTGTTATCCAAGAAATTATAGGACACGACCAAACTCGTAAGAGAATTAGAGCTGTTTCGGATTCCGTAATCTGCCGTAGAGTAATCAACCAAAATATTGTTGTAAATCAGTAATCGACCAGAGACACCATTTTGAATGTAAATCCCTGAATAATTTGTTCGAATGGAATTGTTTCGAATCACATTGATTCCTGTTCCAACTTTCAGGCTGTTAACACCTACACCATCTACCCCCGATGTTGTCATAATAGCATTGTTCGAAACGTATAGGTAATGACTTGTTGTATTACAAGACACACGTTGAAGTCCCGCATTTCCAACAATATGTATACTATCAATTCCTGCCAAGGCATCTGTATTTATTGAGATATCACCACCATCAAATTGATTGCCAATTACTTTCCCATATCGGAACAACACATCTCCACCTCCTAAAACTTCACTGCTTGCTAAATTCAACTCAAAGTAGTCGTGATTCAACGAGACATTTCCTGCTGCGATGCGGCACCACATCATGTTCACAATCGTTCTTGACGTTCCACCATTTGCAATGGAAGAAATAGTTCCAGAAACATTATCCATTCCGATGATAGTTACTTCACGGCCTGGCGCATGTTGAATGCTATAATTTCCTTGTACAACAAAACGTTGGTTATCTACTGCGCTTAAAAACGTCAGCGATTTATTGATCGTAATGTCCTCTGCCCACGGAAATCCAGTTGTGGTATTGTTGATGATAATTCTATCTCCATCTGTTGACGCTGCAACCGCGGCTCCAATGGAAGCATACGTCCCAACAGGTCCTGATTCCTGTACAATTAGGTCTGCTGCTGTTGTTGTTCCAGCGAACATCAAGGTAACGAGACTCAAGATTAGCGTGAGGTTCTTTTGTGCGTTGATCATACTATATAGATTATTATTGTTCTAATTTTCGTCGAGCGAAGATAGGGATTTTTCAATTCGCTCCTAAAAATTAGGCGTATGAATCAGGGGGACAAAAAGTAGACAGTGCGCAGGTAATCAGCGTTTAGGCAATGTTTAGCAACGATTTATTCACACATCACTTCTTCTTTCCAGCAATAAAATCTTTCAAGTAGAAAGGCTCGAAGTACGCCACGTCCTCGAATGCTTCGCTTTGAAATTTTTGATAGGCGATTTTCACTTGTCCTGCTGCAGAAGACTTCACTTCTTTATTGATTATGCAATTTTTATTCGCCCAAATGTCCGATAACTTGTCGGCTCCATCTCCGAAAAACACAAAAGGTTCGAACTCCTTGTATGAATCTTCATCTATGATGTCCGCGGAAATTTCTTTGAGTTTATTGCCTTCGCTATCAAAAATACAATTGTACACTTCCATTCTCCGCGCATCGATCACCGCACATTTATTTTGCGATGTTTCAACTTGTTCAGCCAAAGCTGTTAGGCTATCAATTGCTATGAGTGGAATTTTGAGTGAATAACAAAGTCCTTTTGCGGTAGCAACGCCAATCCGAAGTCCTGTGTACGACCCTGGACCTGACGCGACAGAAATTCCATTCAACTCTTGCTTGGAAATACCTTCATCTTTAAGCACTCGCTCAATAAAAATGGTCAGGTTTTCACCGTGAGAGTATCCTTGTTCCTCAAGTTCTTCGATCGCGCACAACTCACCATTTCTGGAAAGTGCTACAGAACACACCTTTGTCGAGGTTTCAATATGCAATAAATATATCATTGTTGGTCTATTCCTCTTCTTTTGCTTTGTCCCAGTTCTTGATATACGTGCATGTATCGTGATTTAGCCCCAATACTTGACCGATTGTTTTGTATTTGAACAATCCTTTTTTCCACACATAGGCGAGGTCGAGCGGTTCATCGCGTGTAATTCCGTCTTCATCCAAATACTGAACATACACTTCCCAATACTCTTCGTACCCCGTATGCTTCGTATAAACTTTGATCGGTTTCACCTCTACGGGCTCCACCAAGGAGCAACATCCACAGAAAAGATAAATGGTTTTCATCTTTTCGATTTTTGCAACTGCTCGATCGGCATCTGCTTTGGAAATATACGCTAACTGATCTGCATAGGTAAGTGATGAGATCGCGATAAAAAGTGACAGTAAAGCTGTTTTCATTCTGAAGTTTCCAGTTTAAATCCAATTCCGTGGACGTTTGTAATCTGTATGCGCTCATCTTGTTTGAGGTATTTTCTCAACTTCGTGATGAACACATCCAAGCTGCGTCCTACAAAATAATCATCTTGTCCCCAAACGGCATTCAACACTACTTCGCGTGCCACAACTTGGTTGGCAAATTTACACAAGATCTTCAAAATTTGCGCCTCTTTTTTGGTGAGGGTTTTCTCAAATTCAGGGTGTTTTAACTGAAAGTTGATGGTGTCGAACTGGTAACTCGCGATATCGTAAACGTCTTTCTCCTTTGCTTCAGGCTGAATATCTACTCTTTTCAGGAGCGCAGCAACGCGTAATTGCAATTCTTCTACATTGAAAGGTTTCGTGAGGTAATCATCTCCTCCTGATTTAAACCCTTCTACTTTATCTTGATCGTTGGATTTTGCGGTTAGAAACAGAATGGGAATATTCTCATCCATTTTACGCACATCTTTTGCAAGCGTGAACCCATCTTTTTTGGGCATCATCACATCAAAAATGCATAGATGAAATTCTTCTTCGTTGAACGCCTTGAAACCTTCTGCTCCATCGGACTTAAGGGTTACATCGTATCCATTTGATTTGAGCGAATCGGAAATAATAAATCCGAGATTCGTGTCGTCTTCAACAAGTAGAATTTTGATTTTCATACGTTTTCACTTTCGTCTAAAATAAATGATTTTATGGAAATGATCCATTCGCATTCATTTTGTAACAAATTGTTAACGCTCGGTGAAGTCTAAAAGGAGTTGCTTATTCTTCCTCTCCGAGGATATTCTTACCGATAATCGCTTCTGTAACGTTGATGATGTGGTCACCAACACGCTCACACGAGTAGATCAAGTCTGTGTAGATTGCAGCACTTTTGATGTTGTAATCATCCTCTTCGATTGTTGCCAGGTGCTTCTTACGAAGTTTGTTACGCATTTTATTGATCTTGCGCTCAATCTCCATTGCTTCAGCAATTTCAACTTTCTCGTATGGCATTTGCAAGTTGGCAATCATCACCTCGAATGCATTATCTACTAACTCCAACATTTCTTTTACATTGGAACGTTGATTTGGCGTGAACCAAATTTTCTCTTCGTCTTTACGCTTGTACGTCAACGACATTTGGTAGAAAATATCCCCTATTCTTTCGAGTTCGGATGTCACTGCCAACATACTTCTCACTTTCAATCCTGACACGGCAGAAAGCTCGCTCGTAGCACATTCACTCAAGTATCCTGAGATCTCCAATTCAACTTTATCGGTGATTTCTTCGTACTTACCAATGCGTGCGATAATCTTCTTTTTCTTCTTCGAATCCTTCTCAAACATCAAGTCTTGAGTGAAACGTGACATTTTCGACGTAATCTTTCCGAATTTTGCCAATTCTTTTTGCGCCTCCAACAAGAAAAGCTCTGGTGTTGCTAACAAACCACCACGAATGTAATCGAGTGAAAACTCTTCGTCGCTCGATGATTTTGTAGGCACTAGCTTGATTACTAATTTGGCGATGAAAGGTGTGAACCATACCAACAAGAGCACGTTCATGATATTGAATATCGTATGGAACAATGCCAAGGCAATTGGTCGTGCTTCTTGGTTTTTAATAGGACTCGCATAGTTTGCTGAAACCAAACTATCAATCATCTCGATGAACCAAGGGAAAGCAATTACCATCCAAACAACACCGAACACGTTAAAGATAAAGTGAGCACGTGCCGCACGCTTGGCATGAACGTTTCCAACGATCGCCGCTAAGTTTGCTGTAATTGTTGTTCCGATGTTTTCTCCCAGTACCATCCCTGCCGCCATTTCGAATGGAATAATCCCTCTTTCACACAAAAGAATTGTAATGGCCATAGCGGCAGAAGACGACTGTACAATGATGGTAACGAGTGTCCCGATAAGGACGAATATAATTACACTGAATACTCCGTGACCGGAAAGGCTTTTCAAGAACTCCAATGATTGTACACTTCCTTTGATGTCAGGCACACCCGATTTCAAGAATTCCAAACCGATAAAGAGGATGGCAAAACCAACAAGCATTTCTCCCCACGACTTCGTATTACCTCGATTAGAGAAAAGCATGATGATTGCCACCAACATAATTGGCAAGGCATAATCGGACATACTTACCGAAAAACCAAGGAATGCAACAATCCAAGCCGTTACAGTCGTTCCAATATTCGCTCCCATGATAACGCCAATACTCTGTTTTAGAGTAAGAAGTCCTGCGTTTACAAAACTTACCACCATTACGGTAGTTGCGGAAGATGACTGAATAATCGACGTGGTAATAAATCCAGTAAAAATCCCTTTGATTCTGTTTTTGGTAATTGCTCCGAGAATCTTGCGCAGTCGTTGTCCAGCTGCTTTTTGAATTCCTTCGCTCATTACCTTCATTCCATAAATGAAAAGTGCTAGAGCTCCGAGAAGCATCAAAATACGCATAATCAAACCGGAACCAAGCGACCAACCACGCTCTATTTCTACCGACTTTGCTTTGGTCCAAGTAATATTCGCAGATGATAAATCTTTCTTTGAGCTTACTGGAGAATTAATCACACCAATTGAAAAGGCATATTTTTCGTTGACCGTAAGATTTTTCAACGTAAACGAAGTCACCGATGCATCCAGAATTTTGGAATATTTCCAGTCTGGACTTGTATTCAGTTTTGTGAGATTGCTTTCTAGGTAGCGAATAACGAGTTGTTTATCCGTAGGTAAACTGTCGTAGTTAATATTCCACGTGATTTTAGCTTCGCCTTCACCTCCTGAGGAAGAAACATTTTCAATAAACTGATCACTTGCGTAGGTTGTAGTTCCAATAAGTGATACGAAAATTAAGACGATGAATCTTCGAAAAACCTCAAATTTCATGTTACGTGAGAATTATTTGTACAAAAATAGGAGAACTTCGCTTGCCACAAATTCTAACCCTCTTTTTTTGAAAAAAATTAATACTGAGTTCATATTGGAGTGTTGAAGTTTAGTGCAAAAAAGAACGAGAATCGAAGGCGGGCGCCTCCAATTCTCGTTACACTAATCAACCTAACCTACTACTACATTACAAATGTAGAATGAAAGAACAAGAATATTGAACACATTTAGGAATAATTCTGGGGTGCAATAAATGTTAGCATCGTAAGCATTTGATTCCATTTCGAGATTAAGAGAACATGATTTTTAACTTTACAAACCTTTAAAAACCACTGTTTAACGTAAATATTAATCGCTAAACGGTTTTAGTATTAAGGAAGTATAGCAAATGTTCAACGAACTAAGATTCCAATATTCTCCCTATATTTGATTCAACTTGAAACATTAATTGCTTAAAATCGCCCCATGGAATCAGTATTGATCATCGATGATGAAGCAGACATTAGAGATATCCTTTCGTATAACCTAAAAAAGGAAGGATTCACAGTTACAACAGCCTCAAATGGTAAAGACGGGATCGAGATTGCTCGTTCTACTCTACCCGACATTATTATTCTCGATGTTATGATGCCCGAAATGGATGGTATCGAGGTCTGTGATGTATTGCGAAATGATCCGGAAACAAAGCACATTCGTATTTGTTTCTTGACAGCACGCAGTGAAGACTATAGTCAAATCGCAGGTTTAGATGCTGGGGCAGACGATTACGTTGCCAAGCCAATTAAGCCCAGAGTTCTTATCAGCCGATTGAAAGCATTGCTCCGCAGAAATGCGAATCTCGATGAAGAAAAAAGCGTTACGGAGGAAGGATCTCTTCATATTGATAGAGAAAAGTACCTTGTTGTCAACAATGGAGAAACTGTTCACTTACCGCGAAAAGAGTTTGAACTGTTGGCTTTACTCGCTTCAAAACCCGAAAAAGTGTTCGATCGCGATTACATTCTGAAAACGGTTTGGGGCGAAGGAGTTGTTGTTGGCGATCGTACGATTGACGTTCATGTTCGTAAACTCCGAGGTAAAATTGGCGACGATTATATCAAAACCGTTAAAGGTGTTGGGTATAAGTTTTCTTACGGCAAGTAGGCCCTTGAATTGTTAACAAAAGATCTTTTCGATAAAAGATAGACTTCAAGACCTTATTAATAGATATAAAAAATGCACGCTCGATGAGCGTGCATTTTTTGTTTGGTTATCTTTTAATTATTTGATCGTGTATGAGATCGATGCAGAAACAGTTGTTCCTTGGTGCAAATAATCAAACACTTGAGATTTCGCATTAAACGATTCGTAGTATCTTCTTCTTGCTTGGTTCAACAAGTTTCTTCCAGTGATACTTGCTTTCCATCTTGGAGCTGATTCACCTTCACGAACCTTTCCGAATCCTTTCGATACTTTCACATTCAAGCTATGGAATGGTTGTTCGAATACATCTGGAACCAATCCAACACCGATAACGGCCAATTTCTTTCCTTGAACATTGTATGATACGTTACATGAAAGGAATAATGAATCGTCGCTGAAGTTCACGAAACCGTTTACGATGTATGGCGACTGTCCGTACATTGTTCGGTAATCTCCAATTACTTCTCCGTTACGTGCATTTGCCTGACGTACTTCTTTTTCTGTCATCTTAACACCACCAACTTCAGTTGTTACTTTGTTCATGTCGATTTGAGAAATCACATACGTGAAGTTTCCTCCCACTACGAAACGAAGGTGTTCTTTTGACTTCTTGTTGAATCCAATTGCCTTACGGAATTCAAACTCTCCACCGTATACATCTGCTACACCCGCATTCACCGGAATGAATTCGTTTGGTGCTGCAACGTTCGCTACAATTTCAATTGGGTTGATGAAGCGCTTGTAGAAACCACTCAACGAGATGATCTCTGTACGTCCGAAGAAATGCTCCCAACGAACATCAGCATTGTGAATCAATGTTTGTTTCAAGTCGATATTCCCCAAGTAACGACGTCCTTGAATTGGGTCGTAGATTTGCGAAATTGAGATTTCACGGAATGAAGGACGTGCCACCGTTTGCGTGTATGCCGCTCGGAAGTTTGTCTTGCGCTCGTATCTCGAAGAATCTGCATCCTTACGAATTTTGTACACCATGTTTAACGACGGCAACAAGTTGATGTTATTCAATACTACTTCGTTCACGTATCTTGGAGCGGTTGTATCGAAATCAGCGTTGTTTGATTGTCCAGTGTATCGGTTGATGCTACGCTCTACACGTGCTCCGTAGGTTGCACTGAACGACTTCGACAATGGCAATTCGTTCATCACGTACGCTGAATTAATCATTTGATTCGCTTCGTAGATGTTTGCTCTCTCTTGCTGTCCAGTTGCATACGTTCCTTGGTACGTATCCGTATTCCACACATTCTCATCTTCGAAGAACCAGTTTGGATCGTTTGGAACAACGTTGTTTGGTGTATTGTACAATTTGAAAACGTATTCTGCCACGTCAAACGTACGGTTCTTGTAGGTTGTCAATCCACCGAAAGACAATGTGCTTTCCAATGAATCCCATTGCATGAATTTACGCTCAAAATCAAAACGTCCGCTCAAGTTGTACTCGTTCAAAGAACGGAAAATACGACGAACCTCTGCTCCAACAGATTCTTCCCACAAGTATTGAACTTCCCCATTTGGACCAGGTGTGTCAGATTCCTCAATTGCTGTTGAGCGAATGTCTGGATCGGAAATACGCGAATATGTTGGGCTCAATTTCCAGATCAATTTCCATTTGTTCTTTTCATCCAAGAAATGCGTTCCTGTAATGTTTGCGTTTGTAACCGAACGTTGAGAGTATTGAAGGCCTTGCTTTAACAATACTGCTTGGTTACTGTCGTAGTTCGTTTCTCTCAAGTTTGCTGCCGACTTCGTCCCGTTTTGTGTGTGAAACAAGGTCAATGAGAACTTGCTTTTTCCAAATTTGATTGATTGTCCAAGTAAAGCCGTCCATAAAACATTCGATTCCGTTTGCTCCCCTTTCGACGTACGATCTCGGAACAACTCTGTTTGATTTGGGTCTGTTTCCATGATGTACTCATTATATTGTACATCTTTGAAATACGTATTGGATGTACGATAATTCAAGACTACGTTGTACCCATACGTTAAACGCGTAGAGTCTTTACCTTTCTTTCCTCCAACGTAGAAGTTCTTTTGATTTCCAGTTGCGAATGCATAGTTCTGGTTCATGAAGCTAAATGCTTTTTCCGTTGCCATCGTTTCGCTAAACTTTTGCGTAATAGTAGCCGTAACAGGATCTTGTAACGCAGGATGCGGAATTTCAGTGGAAGAACTGATCGGTAATCTTCGAGTTCCATCATCAAATCCAAGGAAATCCAAAGATCCACCTTCATACGAAATGAAGTCAGGATTGAATGTTGCGTTTGTATTGTATCCCAATCCACCTTTGAAATAAAGTGTCTTTTTGGTTGGGAAATCTTGCGTTGTGATATCAATCAAACCACCTGTAAAATCGGCAGAAAGATTCGGTGTAAATGTTTTGTAAACAGTGATTTTATCTACCAATACTGTTGGGAAGATATCTAATTGCACCGAGTTACGATCTGGATCCAAACCAGGAATGTCCATTCCATTCAGGATTGTTTTCGTGTAGCGGTCACCCAAACCACGGATGTAGACATTTTTTCCATCTTCAACAGAAGCTCCAGGCGTTGTTGCCACAGCATCTACTGCCGTCTGAATTCCCTTCTTTTGCATGGCTTCCTTTCCGATGTTGTCGGTAGTACCTTCACCTTCCGCACGATCTTCATCCAATTTTTTATCAGAAGTAGGAGGTGCTTTTCTGCCGGTTACAACCACTTCGTCTACATCTGTTAGAGCTGTTGACATTTGTACATCAACAATCAGTACTTCACCCGCCACTACTTCAATTTCACGTTCTTCATCGATGAATCCATCCAATGTTTGTGAGAAGGCAAGTGTATACTTTCCAGGGGCTAATCGAAGGTTGTATGCACCGTCAAGGTCGGTGTACAGTTTTCCTACACCATTTACTGAGACTTTTGCATCCACTACGGGATCTCCCGTTTTTGCATTTGTAACAATTCCTCGCACGATGTTCTGACCATTAGAACTTAAAGAAATTAAAAGAAGCGCGAGTAGGGAGTAAAAATGTTTGATTGTCATCATTTTGTGTTTAATACAAAATGCCTGTGATTCTCATCACAGACATTCTGTCTTTTTAAATCTATTCGATTACTTAATGTAAGTATCTGATTTTAAAGTTTTCCGTTTACTGAACACCAAGTCCATCCGTTGAAAGTAGATGCAGATGCTCCAGTAGCTGTTGTTGAAGTCATTACTCCTTCTGCAGCTGTTTGATCAGCAGCAGGAACAGTACAATCGTTCACTCCAGCGTCATCTTGAGAAGCTGTGTAAACTGAAGCTGCTGTGAACTCAGATCCTGTGAAAGTAAGAATTGGAGATGCTTGAGTCAAGTATGTGAATGCGTCAGTTTTAGGATCTGCACAGTTGTTTTGGTAAGAAGCTCTAATTTTCGCTTCACCCATTTTAACATTTGAGATAGAACCTTGCGCTTTTGATTTGAAATCTCCTCTAGCTTCAGTTCCACCGAAAGTGTACACTGTTCCATTTTCTAGAGCGAAGAATCCGTTTGTGTAAGTGCTTCCTTCAGGTCCGTCAATTTCCAATGCTTCATCAGAGTTTGATCCGTTAATTACCATAAAGTTTGAAACTGTTCCTTCGTAGTTCATGTCGATATCAACACCGTCGTCTCCTTGGAAACCAACCAAAATGTTAGAAGCATCAACAGTTCCACCGAAGAACTCAACACCATCATCCAAGTTTGCGATGATCTCGATGTTTGAGATAGAAGTTCCGTTACCAACACCACCAAGTGTCAATCCGTTGATTTCGTTACCAGCACCAATCAAAGCACCACCGTGACGGATAGAGATGTAAGACATTGTTCCAGAGTTATCAGCAATATTATCTCCTCCAAATGCTCCGAAATCGTCTGTTGTTGGGAAACCTTCAATTTGTGCCAAAACGTCACCGTCTGCAGCAGAAATTGGAGCGTATCCTAATACTACAAGTCCTCCCCAAAGACCTTGATCAGCCTCAGTAAGGTTTGTTCCTGTCAACTCACCTGGTTGGATGTTATCCAAAATAGATGTGAAGATAATTGGTTGAGAAGCCGTTCCAACAGCGTTGATTTTAGCTCCTTGGCGGATAACCAATGCAGAAGCCAACGTTCCTGAACCTTCTTTTGCTTTAATGATTGTTCCTGGCTCGATAGTTAGCGTGTGTCCACTTTCAACAACTACTTTTCCAGTCAATACATACACATTTTCAGATGTCCATGTTTCACTTTGAATAAAACCAGCCTTTTGGATAACGTCACCATCATCAACTGTTTCGATGATACACGTTCCGTCGTCTTTTTTCGCTTTTTCGTCGTAGTTAGTTGCTGTTGGGTCTGTACATCCTTTCTTACAAGATGTTGTTCCAAGCGCTAGTGATGCCGCCATGATCATCACTCCGAATTTTAATGTGTTTGTTTTCATAATTTCTAATAATCAAGATGCTTGCGCATCGTCTTCTTCAAATTTCTGGTGCAAAGATGAAGGCTATTTTTGAAAACGACTTTCCCTTACTCTTACCTTTCCGTCAACCTTAAGTTACGCTTATGTTAACACTTTCAAGAAACCCTTATTTTACTAGGTATACGGAGATACTAAACGGATTTAATACAGGTAATATTTTGTTCGATTTTTTTTCAATTTTCAGGAAGAAAAATGAGCTCAGATTCATGCTTAACATGTACATAACATGTCTTCGTTTTAATTTAACGTAAGCGTAAGGTCAGCTTAAATTCTGCGAGCGTTATAGCCCGTACTTTTGACACATCAATATAGAAATAGAAGAGAGATGCATACGATATTATTAGTAGACGACGAACCAGATGTACTTGATTTTCTTTCGTACACAATAAAGAACGAAGGATACCGTGTTTTTACCGCTTCAAACGGTCAAGAAGCCGTAGACAAAACCATAGAACTTTCTCCAACATTGATCATTATGGATGTAATGATGCCAGAAATGGATGGAATTGAAGCGTGTACAAACATTCGAAATAACAGCTCTATTACGCAGCCAATCATCTGTTTGTTAACCTCGCGCTCGGAAGATTATTCGCAAATCGCTGGGTTTGACGCAGGGGCAGACGACTACATCGCTAAACCTATTCGTCCGCGTCTTTTAATTAGTAAAATTGCTTCTTTATTAAGAAGACCAGCTGTTCAAGAAGCGGTAGCACCTGCTTCTGAAGGAGTTCTGATCAATCGCGAATCGTTTTTAGTTACGGCGAACAATCAAGATTTGGTTTTGCCAAAGAAAGAGTTTGAACTTCTTGAACTGCTTGTTAGTCGACCTGGTAAAGTCTTCACACGCGACCAAATCATGTCGATTGTATGGGGAAATGACGCTATTGTTGGCGAGAGAACTATTGACGTGCATATCCGAAAATTGCGCGAAAAGCTGGGTAATGATTATATTCGCACCGTTAAAGGAGTCGGATACACGTACAACACGATTTGAAAAATATTAAGCCCATCACGTTATTATTGAGTGGAAGTTCCATACTTGGTGTGCTCGTATTTCTTTTCCTCCTCGTTTGGAGTTTCATTTCTGGAGAATTTAGCATTCCCCTTTTGATTCTTGCTCCGCTTTTTGTAGCGATTACTTCCTATTTCACATTCTACTTTTTCATCAAGTACTTTATCACCGAACGATTACGCATTCTTTATCGTTCCATTCGAAAAGGGAAATTTGGCGGTAAACACATGAGAAACTTCAAGCTCTCGAATGATTTGATCGCAGATGCAGAGGTCGAAACACGCCGTTGGAGTGATGAACAAATCGCGGTCATTTCAGAATTGAAAGAGCAAGCCGAATTTCGAAGAGAATTTCTTGGAAACCTTGCCCACGAATTAAAAACTCCGGTTTTCTCCATTCAGGGATACATTCTTACCCTTCTAGAAGGTGGTTTGGAAGACGAATCAGTGAATCGAAACTTTCTGGAACGCGCATCAAAAGCCACTGATCGTATGTCGGCCATACTCGAAGACTTGGATCAGCTCATGAAAATGGAAGTGAATGAAATCCAACTTGATTTAACACACTTCAACCTGAAAGAACTCGTACAGGATTTATTTGAAGATTTCGAAATGCGCGCAAAGAAGAAGAACATTACGTTGAAGTTTGCCCGTGATTACGACCCCGTTTATGTACACGCCGACAAAGGGAAAATTGGGCAGGTACTCACCAATTTAATCAGCAATTCGATTTCTTACGGAAATAAAGGCGGTACCACCAAAGTACGTTTCGATACATTTGATGATATCATCACTGTAGAAGTTTCTGACGACGGATTGGGAATTGACGAAGCACATCTTTCCCGTTTATTCGAACGTTTCTACCGCGTGGAAAAAAGTAGAAATCGCAATGAAGGAGGTTCTGGACTTGGATTGTCCATTCCGAAACAC
>JABXHO010000155.1 GCA_013373595.1 Flavobacteriales bacterium
AATCCTGCGTGAGAAGCACAGATTTTTACATTCTTTTGAGAATAGGCAATCGATTGACGAATTTGATCATAAACACGTCCAGTCGAGAAGTTCGCAAATGTTCCAGTGTAAGGAATTTTACCACCAACTGTCATTCCAGCAGCCATTCCCATCATGTTTGCTTCAGCAATTCCAACTTGAAAGAAGCGCTCAGGAAATTCATCTTGAAACGCATTCATTTTCAAAGATCCTGTGAGGTCTGCACAAAGCGCCACAACGTCTTTATTTTGTCTTCCAATTTCGAGTAGTCCTTCACCGAATCCAGATCGTGTGTCTTTTTTTCCGAGTACTTCGAATTTTGTTGTCGTTGTCATAACTTAATCGTTGTTGTTGAGTTGGAATTTATTCTAAAATCGTTTTGCATTGTATATGTCGATGACTTCAAATCAATTTGACGATACACCATTCGGTACTCGCCAGGTTGCAATTGAATCCGACCATTTTTGCTGTTTTCTTCAAGATTGGTAACCCAATCCCAAGTGCCATTATCATTCTTCATGAAGATTTGCCCTGTAATTCGATTGATCCCCGAATAGGAGAAGAAACCAGGAGCTTTGATGTTGATATCGGATGTACTGCTTTGTTCCACATTTACGGTGACATAAATACGTGGTAAGGTCAAAATTTCGACCATGTAGGTCCCAACAATGTACTTATCGGTACTACCAATTTTTTGAACATTTAATGTTGCAGGATCATTTGATTGCATGATGCGCGCATCCACTTGATACGGTTTAGCCGCATTGAGATAACGCAATTTGATGTATCCCTGCGGAGCATCTACTTCAATCGTATTGTGAATATTGCGCTTGATTTCGATGTTTTTCTTTTCTACTCGCGGTGTGGTATTTACTACGAGATCATACTTCAATGCAGGATCGATAATCAGAGTATCAGGATTTCCAAAGCGATTGATCGTGTGAGTGAATGTATATTTCAGGTTGGTTGTCCCCGCTTCGTATAGAAACATCGTCACGTCTGTTTCTGTTGGAGATCCAGAAGTGTCATTAAGGTTAATTTGAACGGTTGTATTCAAAAGTGCTTTTTGAACTACGTTTTGTAGCACTTTTTCGAACGATTCACGTGTTTCGGCATCTTCGTAGTTTCCAATACAACGGAATTTTTCCAAGTAGGATAAATCCATCCCGAGTCCGATAACAAAAGGTGTTACGTTCACACCTTTATCTTTCAGCTTTTTCGCGATCACACACGGATCATTGTCACAAGCTTCAAGTCCATCAGTAATTAAAATAATCACATTTCGGGAGGTGTTGTCTGGGAAATCTCCTGCCGCTGCTTCCAGAGAGCGCGCTATGGGAGTGGTTCCTTTCGCTTGAATTGCCTTTACTTTGCTCTTAACACGTGAAAAATTATCAGTTCCAAAGGGAACTTCTAGTTTGGTGTCATTACAATCTTGGTAAGTTGCCGTGATCGGGGACTGATGTCCGTAAACACGAAGTCCAATTTCAAGGTTTGGAACACCACGAAGATCATCTACTGTTTTTGCCAAAAGATCTTTGGCAGCATCAATTCTAGTTTGAGCGCCCCAGCGGGCATTCATACTGTTCGAGGCATCTAGAATGAACAGAATACGCGTCATTTCCTCCTGTCCAAACGAAAATGAACTCAAGAACAGGAGTAATATGGCAAGCGTTTTCTTCATCTAGTAATCTCCCAACGTTTCTTCAAGTTGATTGAGTGCTGATTCTAACTGTTCCGCATTTGGAGCATTTCCATGCCATTTGTGCGTCCCCATCATATAATCAACACCTTGTCCCATTTCTGTTTTCATGATGATCACAATCGGTTTTCCTTTTCCAACAAGTGCATGAGCTTTCTCTAAGGTTTCGCGCATGTTGTCGAAATCATGACCATCCATTTCAAGTACTTCCCATCCAAAAGCTTGCCACTTTTGAGAAAGGTTACCTAAAGAAAGGACATCATCCAAGTCTCCATCGATCTGACGACCATTGTAATCAATGGTTGCAATAAGATTGTCTACCTTGTTGGCTGCCGCGTAGAGTGCTGCTTCCCAAATTTGTCCTTCTTGTAATTCTCCATCACCGTGGAGTGTATAAACGATTGAATCGTCGCCGTTCAATTTTTTTGTTGCAGCTGTTCCAATGGCACATGAAAGTCCTTGTCCCAAAGAACCAGAGGCCATGCGAACACCAGGAATTCCTTTATCCGTTGAAGGATGTCCTTGTAAACGTGTAGAAAGTTTTCGAAATGTTCCCAACTCACTTACTGGAAAATAACCTGATCGTGCTAAAACGCTATACCAAACCGGAGAAATGTGTCCATTTGAGAGGTAAAATACATCTTCACCTTTCCCGTCCATTTTGAAGTTTGAAGGGGAATGTTTTAGAACATCAAAATACAGAAGTGTCAGAAAATCAGCACATCCTAAGGAACCACCTGGGTGACCAGAGCTCGCTCCTGCGACCATCCGAACGATGTCTCTTCTAACTTGTGATGAAATTTTTTTGAGTTCTTGCGTATCCATGCTTCGGTTATATTTATAAGAATTACCCTTGTTTTCGGTTACAAAGCTAAGGTTTAATTCGTAATTTAGCTTGTCAAAAAAATGGAACTTATCAAGCGGATACAACTTTTTTCGCACAAAGTGTGTCTATATAAACAAAAATGACTCTTTTTATGAAATTACTTACCTTCCTTGGATTTTTCTTCTTATCGTGCAGTGCGATATACGCGCAAGATATTGACGAGCGTCTTCTCTCTAGATACTCTCAAGAAGAACTACACAAACTAATAGAATCGGATATCGATCAATACAATCTTCTTGAATATGCATTAGACAATGCTTTATATGTTGCCAACTATGATGGGGCGAAAGGAGGAGACTTCAAATTAATTTCGGTTAATGTTGAATCGTTGCCTACTTTCCTAGATTTAAATCTGCATATCACAGATCAAAATCAGTACTACAAGATAGAAGGTAAAGACAAGTTATTGGTAGTGAAATCTACTTCAGTACTAATGTATGAAATGAAGAAATAATGAAAACAATGAAATTAAATAGTGTAAAGGGATTATTGCTCGGGGCAATTTCAATGGTGTCATTGTTTGCTAGTGCGCAGTCAGTCGTTATGGGTGATCCTGGTTTTGATGAGGCTAATCCTGCAGATTGTAGCACGTTTGGTACTACTGGGAATAACTTCTTCGATGATGGAGGAGCAGCAAACTACTCGGCGAACTTTAATGATACAACAGTTTTTTGTCCAGATTTAACACAAGGAACAAAAATGACGATCACCTTCGCAATTAATGCGGGGTATACTTTTGATGTAGATGGATCGGATTGGATTTACGTTTATGACGGACCAAACACATCAGCTCCATTGCTTGGACAGCATAACTCGGTGACAGATCCAAACGGATTTGCTTACACTGCATCATGGAATAATCCAAGTGGATGTTTGACAGTCGTATTCATTACTGATGGAGCGAATGAAGGAACAGGTTGGGAGGCCAATGTTCAATGTGGAAACCAGAATCAACCATTTGAACCGCATATTGAGGCATTCGTAAATGGTCAAGGTCCTGACGCATTGAACCCAGCAGATACTGGTTTTGTTGATGTATGTTTTGGAGATAGTATCTTATTCGTTGCAAAACCAATTTTCCCATATTCTCTTGAAACAACAGGGTATGGATATTCTCAGAACGTGAACAACGTTGACTACGAGTGGAACATTTCGAGTGGAGGTACTTTCCCAAATAATGACTCAATTTGGTTTACACCTCCAACGAGAAACGGGTTCTTAATTGATTTAAAAATTGAAGACCAGTTCCCTCAGATTGAACGTATGTTGTGTAAGGTGAGAGTGTCTCAATTACCGAATTTTTCTGGAACAGGTCCGCTCGAGGATACTGTTTGTCTTGGACAATCAACGACTTTAGTTGGTGGTGTTACACCCACCGATACTGTAGGGGTTAATATTCCTTCAGGACAATTTCAACTTGGAGGTTCATTTGCTGGGTTGACATATCTACCAGATGGTTCTGGAGCACAATACCAAGCACCAATTGATATTTCTGGATTCCCTTCGGGGTCTACAATTTCGACTGCACAAGATTTGAACCAGGTTAGTATTACGATGGAGCACTCCTATTTGGGAGATTTAGAAATCGCCTTAGAATGTCCGAATGGAACTCAAGTTCCGCTGGTAAATTCTTATAATCAACCAAGTGGTTTCATTCCTGGTGGAACGAGTGGAGGAGGGATTTACCTCGGTCATCCATTTGACGATCCAGGTGGAGGTGGAGCTGGAATTGGTTGGGAATACAGCTTCAGTTCTGTATTCAATACAATTACAGGATCTATGACGCAGAATTTAGGAAACACAGTTGCTGTTCCATTCATTGCTGCAAACCCACCTACGCAACCAACGAACTTGTCTGCCGGGAACTCAATCGATCCATCAGTGGTGTATGAGCCAGAAACGTCTTTTGCGAACTTCGCAGGATGTCCAATCAATGGTCAATGGACAATTATTGTTCAGGATAATCTTGGTACAGATGACGGTTGGATTTTCGAATGGGGATTGTTCTTCGATCCTTCGTTCTTCCCAGGTGTATCAGGATACCAAAACTATGTCGTAACAGATGAGTGGTTGAATGATCCAACGATTATTTCAGGACAAAATGACACTGTGATTGTTGTTCAGCCAAATGTTCCAGGAAACTACGATTACACATATAGTGTTACTGATGATTTTGGATGTTATTACGATACAACAGTTACCTTATATGTACTTCCTCAACCAGAAATTTTCAATGATACAATCGCTTGTAACTTTGGAATGGTTGCAAACGGAACGGTTTCATACGGTGGAGGTGTTTGGTCATCAACTGATCCAGAAATCTCATTTTCTGATCCAAATATTGACAATCCAACCATTTCGGCTTCAACCGCGGGAGTCTATACCGTCACCTACACAGACAATGCCTGTAACTCTTCAGTGAGCGCAGATATTGACTTCCCTCCATTGCCTGAAGTACTCAGTGATACTGCGCTCTGTTCGCTATCACTGCCGATCACAGGAACCGTTGCTTATTCAACAGGAGGTTTTTGGTCTGAACCCACAGGCGATGTCAGTTTTTCACCATCGGTTACAACATTGAATCCAACGGCGAGCAGTTCCACAAGTGGAGTGTACACAGTTACGTTTACCGATTCAGTTTGTGGCAATACTGCTTCTGCTGATATTGAGTTTATTTCTCCTCCACAAATCTTTGGAGATACCTTAGCGTGTGATTACGGATTGTTTGCTCAAGGTACTGTTGCGTACGCAGGAGGTATCTGGACAGCTTCTGATACAACCGTTCACTTTTCGGATAGTTCGGATCTTAACCCAGGAATTAGTGTAACATATCCAGGAACCTATACTGTAACGTTTACAGATGA
This sequence comes from Flavobacteriales bacterium, assembly GCA_013373595.1. Classification (GTDB taxonomy): domain Bacteria; phylum Bacteroidota; class Bacteroidia; order Flavobacteriales_D; family Crocinitomicaceae; genus UBA4466. The sequence goes on from JABXHO010000155.1 coordinate 5,471, forward strand.
CGTATGTAATATGTCGGTAAGTGCAGAGATTGAATTCCCACCCTATATTTATATTTCGTTAGACGACACAACAGTGTGTATCGGAACTGAAATCGATATGTACGTGTGGGGGAATGGTTCAGCAACAGATCTTGTATGGAGTACAGGTGAAACAGGGCAGTTCATCACAATTTCCGAACCAGGCATTTATTCCGTAACAGGATCAAATGTTTGTCATTCCGCTACGGAATCCGCGGTTTTTGGTAACAAACTTTGTGACATCGAGGTGCCGAATGTTATTTCGCTATCGTCTCAACAAGGAAATAACTTCTGGTTTGTGCAACAAGAAGGAATTGCAGAATTCAATTGTGTCCTTACGAACCGATGGGGTAATGTTATTTTTGAAACGAATGATCCAGCTGGAAAGTGGGATGGTACTTCTCAAAATGGCACACTCGTGAATGAAGGAACGTATTTCTATGTAATTGAAGCAGTGCTTGATAATGGAGAGCCACTCTCGAAACAAGGCTTTGTACAAGTAATACACTAAAGAATAAAATAACTTTTTTAAGCTTCTTCTGAACTCGTTCGGGAGAAGCTTTTTTTTTGATTTCAACTTTTATCTGACAATTAGATTTAACTTTATTCCCAATAAAATTAAGAAGCGTATGAAGACGATTGGAGTGAATGGATTTGGACGAATTGGACGTTATTTTACACGAATGACATTGGAGAATGCTGCTGTTGATGTAGCTGTGGTGAATGATCTGGCCGACATTAAAACATTGGCACATTTGTTTAAATATGACAGTGTTCATGGACGTTTAAAACATGCTTTTGAAGTGAAAGGAGACAAGATGGTCTTCGAGAACGGAAAAGTGATTCAGTTCATCTCTGAGCGCGATCCAGAGCAAATTCAATGGGCCAATCATGGAGTAGAAATCGTTTTGGAATCGACAGGCATTTTCCGAACGGAAGAATTGGCAAGTAAGCATTTGGTAGGAGGAGCGAAGAAAGTGGTGCTTTCCGCTCCAGCGAAAGGAGGAAATGTCCGATCAATCGTGCTAGGTGTAAATGGCGAGTTACTTCAAGATACGGACCTCGTTGTTTCCAACGCTTCATGTACAACGAATTCAGCGGCTCCTATGTTGAAAGTGATGAAGGAAATTTGCGAGATAGAAAGCGCGTTCATTACAACGGTTCACAGTTATACATCTGATCAGCGTTTGCATGATGCACCGCACAGCGATTTACGTCGTGCTCGTGCAGCAGCAGAGTCAATTGTGCCAACAACCACGGGAGCGGCCAAAGCTTTGGCAAAAGTATTCCCGGAGTTAGATGGTAGAATTGGTGGTTGTGGAATTCGTGTTCCAGTTCCGGATGGCTCCATGACGGACTTAACGCTAATCGTGAAAAATCCGCCGAGTGAAGAGGCGATCAACGAAGCGATGAAGAAAGCTTCAGAAGAGAGTTTGAAAGGAATCTTGGAGTATACCGAAGACCCGATTGTTTCGAGAGACATTGTCGGGAATGAGCATAGTTGCATTTTTGATGCTCAACTTACAAGCGTGATTGGGAACATGGTGAAAATCATGGGGTGGTACGATAACGAAGCTGGCTATTCAAACCGATTGGTTGACTTGATGCAACGTTTGTAGGTTCAAACACAATTCGTGTTGAATGGAGGTCTAATTACGATAATGAAGTAATCAAAACGATTGAAGGTGGTGCTCGTTAAATTCTCATTGAGCACCTTTTCAATGTGACTATCGCTTATAATAAATCCAAGCCCCTGGAGCCATGCTCTGCAACTTTCCTAAGTTCGCATTTGCTTCTTCAGACGTAGCGTATGATTGCATGCTCACTGCGTGCAGTTCTCCTTTCATGAAGACTTCCGAATTGTATCCTTTTGCTTTGAATTCAGCGGCTAAACGATTCGCATTGTCTTCCGAAGAAAAGGCACCAGCAATTACTTTATACGGTCCGCTCGATGAACTGGAAACAACAGGAGCCTTCACCACTTTCGGTTGTTCCACTACTTTTGGTTGCTCAATCACTTCAGGTTCTTCTGGAGTCATCTCAGGTTCTTCTTCGATCATTTCTTCAGGTTCTTCTTGGTCTGATGGAGTAGTTGTTTCTTCGGGTTCCTCACTCTCATCCTCACCATGAATCGTCTCGTACATTTGTTCTTTGAGCGATTTTTCTTTCGGCTTCTCTACTTCTTCATCGGCTAAAAACGGAACGTACTGTTTCAATTCGTTGTAGTTACGTCCCACATATGCGCCACCTCCAATAATGAGCAACGCAAAAATGATGAGAGTGATCCAAAAACCAACACCACCTTTTTCCTTTTTCTTCTCTTCGATGATTTCTCCAGCTTCTGCTTTCTCTTCATCGGTTAGTGGAGTTCGTTCTTCTGGTGCCTGATGTTCGGGAGAAGGTTCAAATGTATCAGCTTCCGGCTCGTTCGTTTCATCTTGGAACTTCGGTTCAGCACTCGCGATGGGTGGAATGTCATCGGAAGGAGTTTCGAGCTCTACACCTGGTGCTTCCTCAAATGCTTCTTCAATAACATGTTTGATTTCGATCTCTTCTTCGGATAACTCAATTTGAGGTTCCACTGGTTCAGAAGGAGTTTCCACAACAGGCGGCACAACAATATCAATCTCAGTATCCTCTGTTTCTTCTACTTCTTCGATCGTTTCTTCGATTGTTTCACGAATTTCCAATTCCTCTTCAGAAGGCTGAGGCTGTTCTGTCTCCACAGGAGGAGCTACTTCTTCCTCCGTTTCTTGTTCTTCTTCTTTCCGCGCCTCATTTACTGGCGGTTCTTCTGCTATTGTAGTCGGTGATTCTGGCATTACGGCGTCATCAACGTCATTCAGATTCGACCAGTGTGTGAATTCGATGTCACCATCGTCTTTCTTTACAAATTCGCCCAGCTCAAACATGGCATAGGTTTCTCCTTTGTCCAATTCAGATTTGATTTCGCGAACGAATTTTGCAACTATGTTTTTCGCATCTGCTTCGTCAATACCATCCTTCTCGGCAATGTATTCTGCGAGCTTTCCATTATCGTGCTGCAAATAAGGCATAAACATGATTTCCCCTGATTCAGCATTCGTAACGGTGAGTGCTCCGAGTCCAGGAATGATAATCGTGTTGTTTTCTTTGAGGATTTCCAGTAAATACTTGACCATAGTTGTGATTTATCTAAATGAAAAATACGGATAAAAATGAGAAAGGTTCGCCTTGTGTTAGAATAGATCGCTGAACTTAAACGTATCTTTCAGTCGAACACCTTTTTCTGTCTGCTGCAATGTGGCACATTCGTTTGCGTAATCGTGCTCCAAAAAGAGGATCATTTCCTGATCAACCGCCTTCGTTAAAAAGCTTCCTTTTTCTTCTAAGGTGATAAGTGGACGAGTGTCGTAGCCCATCACGTATGGCAATGGAATATGTCCAACACTAGGAAGCAAATCCGCCATAAATACAAGGGTTTTACCTTTGTAGTGAATGTGTGGAATCATCATGCTGTCGGTGTGTCCGTCAACGAAGAGCACATCAAAATTGTTGAATACATTCTTGGTGAAATCGCCGTTTCGCTCTACGAATTTCAATTGTCCACTTTCTTGAATGGGAAGAATATTTTCTTTTAAGAAAGATGCTTTCTCGCGGGCATTTGGTTCAGTTGCCCATTTCCAGTGGTTTTCCGTGCTCCAGTAATGTGCATTCTTGAAAACAGGCTCAAATCCTGTTCGATCTTTGTTCCATTTGATGGCACCTCCGCAATGATCAAAATGCAGGTGTGTTAAAAAGACATCCGTGATATCATCCAACGAGAAACCGAGTGCATTTAAGTTGGGTTCAAAGCTTTTTTCATCTGACAAATAGTAGTGAGAAAAGAACTTCTCCGATTGTTTGTCACCAATTCCTGTATCAATGAGGATTAATCGATCTCCGTCCTCAATCAACATGCATCGCATCGTCCAGTCACACATGTTGTTGGCATCTGCTGGATTGGTTCGTTGCCAGAGTGATTTTGGAACTACGCCAAACATGGCTCCTCCGTCTAATTTAAAATTTCCTGCGCTAAGTGGGTATATTTTCATGATCTGTTAATTGGCTAAGTAAAGTACACAAATTGCGAGAATTGCTGAAACTAATCCGACAATTTTCTTAGTGGTAGTCGACTCTTTGAAGGCAGTGAAGCCGATAATGGCTGAGAGTAAAACAACCGAAACATTGGTGATTGCAAGAACGGTTGAGTCATCCCATCCAGTTGTTTGATAGGATCTTAGGAGTAAGTAAATGGAGAAGTAATTGGGAATTCCAAGTACGATTCCTCCGAGAATATTTTTGAATGAAAAAACAGCTTTTTTTCGAATGATTTGAACGGTCAAAATGAGAATTCCGATGATTCCGGCAATTCCAAACCCAATTGCAGAGAATAATGAATCTTTCAGAAGTGTCAATTGCGTGTTTTGAACGTAGTTCAATAAAAAATCCAAAGCTCCACTTCCAATGAAAAGAACAACGAGCATCCACAGAGCTGACGTTTGACTGCTTACATTTTTCGATGGTTTTGAAACAAGATATACCCCCGTGAAGGCAAGTAAAATTCCTAAAATTTTGAGAAATGTGATGTTTTCACCGTAGCCAACAATCATAAAGATCAGGGAAATGGCCATGCTCATTTTTACGGCGATGGAGGTAGAAGCCACACCATTTAACTGAGAACTTTTCCCCATGATTAAAAATAAACCAATGAAGAGAATAGCGCAGAGAACGGCATAATACATCCAACTTGTTTGTTCCAAACAGGCAGGATTCCACGTATCTCCGTAGAGTACAAAACCAATCGTACACGCTGTGAAGTAATTGACTACAATCGCTTGAAACGTGTCAATTCCATAGCGCTTGAATAGCTTGAAAATAACGAAGATCAAGCTGGAGCTCAAAACGGATAATAGCAAGGGAATCATAGCGGACGAAGATAGGAAATGTGATCACCAAAAAATGTCTCTGCATGAAATTGTTGACCATGAATGGTCGGGGCGTGGGTTCCTGATGCAAATTCAGACTGCCCCGTGATGATTCTAGCTTCGTCCCACAGTTCGGCATCAATAAATGACTGAAGGACTTTCTTTCCTCCTTCAATCAATACAGACTGAATTTCTTTTTCGTATAAACAATTCAGAATGTTTTTAGGAGTAAGTGCTTCTATCTGAATGAAAGAAATAGTTCCTTCGGCGGATTCCTTTTTGGTGTTTAGAACAATCGTTTCAGCTTCCTCATTGAAAATTTTGGAGTGCTTCGGAAGTTCATTGTTGCTATCCAACACAATTCGAATTGGATTTTTGCCTTGAACAGCGCGAACAGTTAGCGATGGATTATCATTCAAAACTGTATTTTTTCCAACTAAGATGGATTGAAGTTCACTTCTCCATTGGTGGACTTTTACCTGTGTTTCTGGCGCTGAAATCCACGAAACTTCCCCTTGTTGTCCTGCGGTATTGTCGATGAAGCCATTTTTTGTTTGTGCCCACTTCAGAAGAACGTATGGACGTTTTTTTTCGTGAAAAGTGAAAAAGGCACGGTTCAGTTCGAGGCATTCTTTTTCGCAGACACCTACGGTGACATCAATTCCGTGATCTTCCAAACGTTTCACTCCTTTTTTGTAAACCTTTGCATGTGCATCAAGTGTTCCAATAACAACGCGTTTAAACTGTTTCGCAACGAGTAAATCGGCACAGGGCGGTGTTTTGCCAAAATGCGAACATGGTTCGAGTGTGACGTAAATCGTGCATTCTTTCAAAATCTCATGGTTCTCGACTGAATTCACAGCATTCACCTCTGCATGAGGGGCGCCAAACTGTTCGTGGTAGCCTTCTCCAATGATTTTTTTATTGTGAACAATCACTGCGCCTACCATTGGATTTGGGGCTACTTTTCCCTTTCCCAGCGCGGCCAATTGAAGGCACCGAAGCATCATTTGTTCGTCAAACGTCATGGAGCGAAGATACGCAAAAGAAGTGCTACGAAATCATCGCACTACTAAACAGAGTCTCGTCGATTCGAACATTCTTAATTCGTGAGTTGAACGACCTTCATTTGATCAAGTACACCGCTAAAGTCGAATTCGGACTCGATGAAAAAGTCAGCTTTTCCATTCTGGAGTGAGTCGGGAACATGATAGTAGAATTCGTAAAGGTTCGAATTACCTTCGGTACAGTACACGTTAAACAGGCGGATTCGATTTTTTTTGCTTTTCTTTCCGTTGGTCGTTTTGCAAGCCAGATAACTCGTGTTGAATCCGCTATTTGCTTTGATTACCGCAGTTATCTTCAGCCAGGTATCGCCTTTGCCGTTTAAGTCGAGTGAGAGAAATGGCTCTTTGTTGATTGGTTTTGGCTCCGTCGAATCGTGGAGAAGTGTGCGTTTGTAGTTGGTTTCATTATCGAGCACTTCATCCGTATCGAGCAAACTCATGTCAACCGCCGTAGGATTGCTATTGAGGTAAATGCGACTATAATACAAGCGGTTCATGTCACGCCGATGAAGCACTCCGTCGTTGTATTGTCCAATCTGAAAAAGATTTACGAAAATGAGGTAGGCTCCAACGGGAATTAGCAACCATTTCCACTTCTTCTGAAGGATGTATTGGATGAAACCAGCTAGTGGTAAGGCAAAAATGGGATAGCTCTGCGTGAGTGCACGTGTTGAATAGGTGGCTCCGTACTTCCAATCGGCCCATGAAATGATGATCCAAATATTGAGCAAGCAGAAAATGATCACCGATCGCCGGAAGGGTTTTCCTTTCATGAAGAAAAAGCCAACAATGAAGAGAATCGTGACAGGTGTATAGATAAACCAACCGATTTCCCAACCGAAGAGAACACGGAAAAAAGGAGTGAGGAAGCGCCAACTACTGCCAACATCGTGTATAAATGTTCCAGCGGTCATTTTCCAATAAATGAGTTGAGGCAATACTCCGAGAATTCCAAATGCGATTGTTACGTAGATATGCTTTCTGTGTGCCTTGACAAGTGCCCATTTTTCGGCTTTTGCTTCTTTTGATTGCGTTCCCCACATTAAAGGAATAAACAACATGATAGCTTCGGTAGGACGACATATGGTTGCCAACCCAATGATCAATCCAATGGCTGCTGCCCAGAAATAGGTTGGTTTTTCATGCCATTTGATAGTTGCGTACAAAATCAACACATAGAGTGGAAAAATGTACACATGACTTAGGCCTGCATCTACAGCTGTGTACTGAACAAGGTTCGAAGCGATGAATAGAAGAATAAGTGTGATACCTACGGTCAGATCGTCGTAATAGCGGAGCAGAATATGACGAAGCAAAAACAGAGCAAGTAAGGTGTAGAACAGTGCTCCATAGGCCAAGGTATATTGATACGGTGGAGAGAAACCATCTGCAGAGTAATCCGAATTTAGGGCAATAACATGGGCAATTCCAAAAAGCGGAGCTTGTAGCAGTGAAACACCGCCCAAGTACTTGTTGACATAATTTCCGTTTTCTGCTTTATGCGCTTGGTATAAATTTCCTTCATGCACATGATACTTTTCGTCAATTTCGGGTAGCCAATTGAGTTCTGTGTAATCATCGTAGATGAATCCGGAGGGTAGATACATGTAGTATCCGAGTCCGTCCCAATTTGTGAGCATCATGGGGTAACTCTTGTCGAAGTATGAATAGGTGTATCGCGTTTGGATTAACGTGACCGATACGATAATACAAGCAAGAAGCGAAATCAGATTCTTCAAGAGTAGAAATTTTGTGTGAAGATACTTAACTCCCATAAATTTTCATTTCGGCTTCCTTATTTTCAACATGAAAATATTTCATGTTTCCCGAAGAATTGGCAGAGAGTTCATCTTAATTCTGCCATTTATCGTCAAAAAGGTGTTTCCCAGCGAAACTTTCAGGTGTTATGGGTTTTTGGCACACTTTTTCGCATATAGAAACCGAATAGTGGTTAGGTTAGGTTAACAGAGGACTCCCGTCCTCTGGGAAAAGCGGTCGAAAGACCGCTTTTTTTGTGGATTCATTTCTCATCCTCTCCTTCCTCAAAGATCTTCTAAAGCAACAAGAATAATGTCACACACCTATACATTTGCCGTTGGTCGGTAAAATTGTGTAACTCATCGGTTTTTCTGTGGAGTACTCTGTTTTGGCACGTTTTTTCGTCCTATATAATCGAATAGTGGTTAGGTTAGGTTAACAGAGGACTCCCGTCCTCTGGGAAAGCGGTCGGAAGACCGCTTTTTTTTGTTTAAAGGGTTGTAGTTGAGGTGAATGACGTTGGAATTGTTAAAAAATGATAATTGCTGTATGGTTTTGAAGTTTGAACTGAAAGTTTAGGCTTTGTTTCACGTCTTAGATTGTGAATAGTGGTTAGGTTAGGTTACAGAGGACTACCGTCCTCTGGGAAAGCGGTCGAGAGACCGCTTTTTTTGTTTGAACAAAAGAACATTGCCTTCGACCGCTGATGGCAAATGAAATTTCAAAAAACAATTTTGATGGAACGATCGAATCCGTTTGGTTGATGTGATTGACCTATTTTCCAAATCATTCCTATATTGGCATCAAGAGGACGCGTTTAAGCGTTTGATGTTGACTAACTTCTAAAAATCATCCATGAAATTGTTGAATGGGATAGAAAAACTTTTCAAGTCTTTTTTGCCTACGCCGTTTACGATTGCCATTCTGATCACAATTGTAACCTTCATTTTGGCTTTTACTCTTACCGATTCGGATGTGGGATCGGGTGAGCGTGGAATGGAGTTGGTGGGATATTGGTACAATGGGCTTTGGAAGGATAGCATGTTGGTATTTGCTGTTCAGATGATGCTCATGTTGGTGCTTGGACATGCCGTAGCGCTTACGAAACCCGTTGATTACGTGATGCGTGCTGCAACACATTTCTGCAAAAGCACTGCGTCTGCGGCTTTTACCGTAACACTTCTTACCATCTTGGTTTCTTTGTTCAATTGGGGCCTGGGCTTGATCTTTGGGGCCATTTTAGCGCGAAAAGTGGGCGAGCATGCATACAAGAATGGAATCTCTCTCAACTACGCATTGATCGGGGCAGCAGGATACAGTGGATTGATGGTGTGGCATGGTGGAATATCCGGATCTGCACCTATTAAAGCAGCTGAATCAGGACATATTGCATCACTCATGGAAGGTATTTTACCCGCTGAGCAAATAGCTGAATTACCCAATGCCATTCCATTCTCGGAAACGGTTTTCGGGATGATGAATATTGTGGTGATGTTGGCTCTGATTGTTTGTGTACCACTATTTATGTTTTGGTTGGGTAAACGATCGCAAGTGAGTCTTGAATTACCGAAGGTAATCGGCGAGAACGAAGAAAAAAATGCTTCCGATGATCAACAAAAGCTAGATGTGAGTCCTTGGTTCTCGCGAATCATCGGTGGTTTGATCTTCGCTTACGCATTGTATGTAGCGGTTCATGCGATGTATGAAGGAAGGGATTTTATTAAGCCGAATTTCATCAATTTCACCTTGTTAGGAATGGCATTGGTGCTGCATTCAAATGTGGATGGTTTCCTGAAAGCGATTGATCAGGCAATAAGAGGTGCTGCAGGTATTTTGGTTCAGTTCCCCTTGTATTTTGGGATCATGGGGTTGATGGTGGGATCAGGATTGATTCACGTGTTTTCTGATTTCTTTGTGAGTATTTCCAGTGAAGCATCTTTCCCTATTTACTCTTTTATGAGTGCGGGAATCGTAAATGTATTTGTGCCGAGTGGAGGAGGACAATGGGGCGTTCAGGGCCCAATCATTATTCAGTCGGCGTTGGAATTGGGGGTAAGTCTTCCCAAATCGATAATGGCATTGGCCTATGGTGATCAGCTTACGAACATGTTACAGCCGTTCTGGGCGCTACCTCTACTTGGAATCACAGGGTTAAAAGCGAAAAGTATCTTACCGTACACGCTCGCCATGATGTTGGTGGGAGGCACGATTTATTTATTGGCACTCTTAATATTTTAATCAGCGATGGAAAACCGAGGCATATCGAATTTTATCAAAACATTGGGACCAGGTATTTTGTTCGCGAGTACAGCCATCGGCGTATCGCATTTGGTACAGAGCACGCGAGCTGGAGCTGATTTTGGATTTGCACTTATTCCCTTTGTGATCGCCGCAAACTTGTTTAAATATCCCTTTTTTGAATATGGAAGTCGCTATGCGAATGCGACGGGAACGACGTTGATTGATGGGTACAATCGCGTTGGAAAATGGATGATTTGGCTGTACTTTATCATTACGATTGGGAGTATGTTCTTTGTTTCTGGAGCAGTTGGTGCTGTTACTTCGGGCTTTTTACAGAATTTATTTGGGATTTCATCTTGGGGAATTTGGGCAACGGTTTGTTTGTTCATTTTTTGCGCAAGCATATTGATTGCGGGAAAGTACAAGGTTTTGGATTCCATGACGAAGGTAATTGGAGTCGTATTGCTTTTGTCGACGTTATTGGCTTTTGTGTTGGCACTAGCGAAAGGTGCAGCTCCGAAACAAGCCGATTTTGTAGCTCCTGATATTTGGTCGGATAGCAGTCTCGTTTTTATTATTGCATTGATGGGTTGGATGCCAACAGCAGTCGATTTGAGTGCTTGGAGCAGTTTGTGGGTGGTCGAGCGAATCAAGCAAACGGGATACAAACCCACAATGAAGGAAACCTTGGCCGATTTTAATTTTGGCTACATCGTATCGGCGGTTTTGGCCATCTGCTTTTTGACCTTGGGCGCCTACGTTTTATATGGAACAGGGCAAGAGTTGCCTGCTGGAGCGGCCGATTTCTCGAGTAGCGTGGTCGGCTTGTTTACTATGTTTATTGGCGATTGGAGCTATATCATTATTGCGATTGCTGGATTCTCAATTATGTTTGGAACCTGTATTACTGTGTTTGATGGGTACGGTAGAAGTTTGGAACGAAGTTTTAGTCTTTTATTTCAGAAGTCGGAGCAAGATCCGGTGCAAAAGAAAGGTTCAAGTCGCATCTACATTTGGAGTATTCTTGTGGTAGCCGTGGGTTCCTTTGGGATTATTTTCTTCTTTGGAAAACATTTGAAAAACTTGGTCGATTTGGCGACGACACTCAGTTTTGTTATTGCCCCAGTGATTGCGGTTGTAAACTATCGATTGGTAACTAGCGATCATGTGAAGAAGGAAGACCAACCGCGTTTGTGGTTGAAGATTTTGAGTTGGTTGGGAATTGTTTTCTTAACGGGATTTGCCATTTACTTCGTAAAGGTTCGATTTTTTCCTAGTTGAGTTTGGTAATAAGTCACTGTTTTTAAGGAATTTTTTCGAGTCAATGGAGAAATTTGATGTAATTGATAGCTGAAAGGTAAAGTGTACATTTTGCAATTTCGCAATATTGCGAAATAACGATTACTTCACATAAAAGTGAATCAATTTTACGTTTCATACACGCTTCTGCACACGTACGACATGTAAATGTACAAGCTACTGTCCACCAGGGCGGAGATCGATAGCTTTGCGATGAAAAACACATACAATGCTTACTTGCACGTGTAATTTTACCAGTGCAAGTTTAGCAGTGTTGGGTGTTTAGAGTGAACTAAAGATCGTAGACCGTTCCGATAGCAATCGGTAGGTGGCCAAACTAATCTAGTTCGTCAATTCGCTCCGCAGGTCGGCCAATTACTGCCTTTCCGTTTTTCACAATAATCGGGCGTTCGATCAGTTTCGGGTATTTCACCATGGCATCAATCCATTCTTTTTCGCTCAACTCTTTTCCTTTGAAGTTTTCCTTGAAATCTGCTTCGCCCTTTCGGATAAGGTCTTTCGCTGGAATTCCCAATTGTGAAACGATCTCGGACAATTGCGTTGCGTCCAATGGTTCTTTCAAGTATTCCACTACAGAATACGTTGCATTTTTTTCATCGAGATACGCCAATGCGTTTCTACTTTTCGAGCATCGATTGTTGTGGTATACGGTGTATGTTTCTTTTGACATGCTTTTGGTATTACGAAAAATCCTCCTCAAATCCCGATAATGACCGAGACGAGGAGGATTTTCAATTTGCTAGAATTTATGCTTAGTGCGAAGCCAAGTAATCAGCAACTCCGTCGAAGCTTGCTTTCATTCCGTCTTCACCTTTTTGCCAGTTTGCTGGACAAACCTCTCCATTTTCTTCGAAGAATTGAAGAGCATCAACCATACGCAATGCTTCATCAACGTTTCTTCCAAGAGGAAGGTTGTTTACCAATTGATGCATTACTGTACCTTCTTTGTCGATCAAGAACAATCCACGGTAAGCAATCATTGGTCCTGTTGCAACCATTTCCATGTTCTCGTTGTAATCGTACTCTCCAGCCAAAACTCCGTATGCTTGAGAGATTGTTTTTGTTGTATCTGCAACAATTGGGTACGTAATTCCTTCGATTCCGCCTTTGTTTTTTGGTACCTGCAACCATCCCCAGTGAGATTCCTCTGTGTCAGTTGAACAAGCAACTACTTTTACTCCGCGTGCTTCGAACTCACCCAATTTCGCTTGAAACGCGTGCAATTCTGATGGACATACGAATGTAAAATCTTTTGGGTAAAAGAAGAAAATTACTGGATTTTTCCCAAGGTATTGATCCAACGAAAAGTTTTCTACAATTTCTCCTCCGTTAACTACTGCTGCTGCAGTAAATGATGGTGCTTTTTTACCTACTAATACTCCCATTTTTAATCAATTATTTATTTGTTGTTGATTTTAATTTCAATTATTTACAGGGTCAAAATAACCCTGATTTTCATGTGCGAATTTACGGATTTTTTCCGTTAAATTGGCTATTTATTGAGCCAAGCTTTGAACATCCAGTTCGTTTTTTCCTTCTCACGAATTAAGTCGCTCATGAGCGCATTTGTTCCTTCATCCTCTGCTTCGTCTGTTGCCGCCAAAAGTGCTCGCTCTTGTTTGAGCAATTCTTGTTGGGCAGATAAAATATAGGCTACTCCCGTCGCTCCGTCGTGCGTTACTTTCAACTCTGAAATAGGACTCGTTGCCAAGTATCGACTGAATTGAGACATTGGTGTTTCTCCAATCGATAAAATACGTTCCGCCAAATCGTCGATGATTACGAGTGTACGGTTGTACAATTCTTCATATTTCAGGTGCAATTCGAAAAAACCTTGCCCTTTGATGTTCCAATGAAGTGAGCGAAGGTTTTGATAGTGAATCTGATAACTTGCTAATAACTCGTTGAGTTCTGATCTATATGCTGCTGTGTTTTCCATATGTCAAAGATCGGGTATTAATAATATAATTTATATTGATTAATTTTATCTAGTCATAAATATTGATTATATGATTTCGATTCAGCAGATGCAGTACATTTTGGTGCTCAGTGAAGAACGTCAATTTCAGCGTGCAAGCGAAAAGTGCTTCGTTACACAACCCACCCTTTCGATGCAATTAAAAAAGGCGGAAAACACCTTGGGATATACCATTTTTGATCGTTCTACGACACCACTTGAGTTAACTCCTTTCGGTGAATTGTTGCTACCTATTGTACGCGATATTCTTTCGGAATACGGGCGGATTAATGAACTCACAGAAAAGCAAAAAGGAGTGTACCGCGAGCGATTGCGGATTGGAATTATTCCAACCGTAGCTGATTACATGGTTCCCGAATTATTCAATAGATGGAAGGAGGATTTAACAGATGTGCAATTGTCGATTGAGGAAATGAAGACGGAGGATGTGTTGCTGGCGTTGGATCAACGGAAAATTGATGTGGGTATCCTTGCGGGGCCAGTTAGTGATCCAAAATTGCGATCTACCGTTCTTTTTGATGAGGAAATTTTAGCATTTGTGCCTGAATCTACTGCGGAAGAGGTTACAACCGAAGATTTGGAAAACTATCATCCGTGGCTCCTAACGTCAGGGAATTGCTTGCGAACGCAAATGATTCACTTTTGCAATTTGAATACGGAACAAGACGACTGGAATTATGAAGGAGGAAACATGAAATTGCTCCGTCAAATGGTGGAAATGAATGGTGGCTATACCTTGATTCCTGAACGATCTGTTCCCAAGAAATCATCCAAGTACAAGCGCATCCGTTCTTCGATTGGAGAAGTTCCGGCTCGACAAATTATCGCTTTATCTCCCAATCGATCTACAAAATGGGGAAGCATTGAGAAGATTGTTCGCTCTGTGCAGTTGTTGTACAGCGCAAAAAAGGATGCGGAACGAATGAAGTTATTGAGTTGGAAGTAGTACCAAAGCTATAGTTTGCTTCAGAATTTAAGAAGCAATACGATAATTGCTGTTGTTGAAATAGCAAATGCAGGTAGGTGATATAATTTCCGTTTTGTGATGATACTGGCCAGGGTGTATAGAAAAATGACCCAAATCGAAAGTGCAGTAATACAATATGCTACGTATAATATTAAATTTACACTTGGAAATTCAAATGTGTTTTGCTCGTTGGTAAATCCACCGTTTAATATTAAAGTTAGGTACACAAGAAGAGTAGTGATCAAAGATGAAACGATTCCTTTCCACAGAGTATTCATCTTGATATTGAGAAATGTCTGATGTTTCTTAGCGTCAGTCATGATTGTTAAAGGTGTTGTCAAAAATCAAACGAGACGCTCCCACATTGGATTCAACGAATTGTTGTTCATTGGAACTAATCGAATCAAAGTCATCTTTGATACTCTTAAACGCAACTTCGAACTCAGCAGTAGTCGCAACAGAAAATCCAAATCCGCCATCAATAAATGCTTGTGCTTCGGGAAAACGTGAATGCTTCGGTCCGAAAATTACAGGTAAACCAAAAACAGCGGGCTCTAGAATGTTGTGCAAACTTCCAGAAAATCCGCCTCCTACATACGCAATCGCTCCATATTTGTATGCGCTGGCAAGATGTCCAATGGTGTCTAAAATCAACACTTCCGTATCTGGTTTCGGTGCGCTTTCAATTTCTGTGTAGCGTTCTGTTTTACGCGTTAGCCCCGAAAAAATCTGCTCGATGTGTTTATCGTCCACTTGATGCGGTGCAATCAGTATTTTTTGTTCAGTTGAGTTGATCCACGGAGTCAAAATCGCTTCGTCAGCAGGCCAAGAACTTCCGATAATTACCAACTCATCATTTCCTTTGAACTCTTCAATAAGTGAGTTGTCTTTTGCTTTCTCTCGATTTTCCAATACACGGTCGAAACGACTATCACCAGAAATAGTCACATTCTTTATACCAATGGATGCTAACAACTCTTTTGATGATTCATTCTGAACAAAAAAATGATCAAATTGCTGTAGAATGGAACGAAAAAAGCCGCCATGCCATTTGAAAAACCGTTGCTTCGGGCGGAAAAGTCCACTTACATTATAAATCTTGCTTCCAGTTGCCTTCGCTTGCAGGATGTAGTTCCCCCAGAACTCGTACTTCACAAAGAAGCTTTTCGATGGCGAAAAATGCTGGATGAATCGATGTGCGTTTTTGGGCGTGTCTAGCGGAAGATAACATACGTAATCCGCTTGATGATCTCGTTTTTGATAATGTTCAAATCCCGAAGGAGAAAAGAAGGTGACAAGTAAAAAAATCTCTGGATGCTCCTCTTTGATTTTTGCCATCAATGGAAGTCCTTGATCAAATTCTCCTAACGAAGCACAGTGAAACCAAACGACTTCTTTTCCTTGGGTGTTGGGTAAATGTGATGACCAGTTTGTTCTTCCCGCAATCCATTTTTTTGCTTTAGGCAGAAAGAGGGAAGCGACGCGAATGCCGAATCCATACAACCTTACTCCAGCTGTGTAGAGAAAGCGCATCAGTCGAAATAAAATTCTTTTGGTTGACGTTGATAAACAGGAATTACCCAGCCCGCTTTGAATCCAAACTGAAGATCGAGACGAAGATCCGTTGAAACCGGTGTTTCTGGAGAATCGAAGTTGATCGTGCGCTGATTATGCGTAAATCCTTGTTGCGCATAAAATCCAGCGAAGAAATTAATCGGTGTATCGCTTCCCATAAATGAGTAGCCTACGAATTGACTCGTCATCACACCTGTGGTCAATCGATCGTATCCTTTTCGGTAATCCAATTCAAGTAATGGAACTACATGGTCTTGCGTTTCGATGCGTAATTTATGCGTCATATATCCAAGCCCTACATTCACGTAGATTCCTGAATTTGGGTTAGGAGACAACACCGGGATTACTTTTCCTACCACGGCATTCGCATAAAATCCACGTGGAAGCGTCCGAACGATCGCTACATCTCCATTTTGATCGGTAATATTTCCTTTGGAGTCTTTCAAATCGTCGAGTACACCAGGAATACGATTGGTGCTGGAAAACATGAACATACCATCTGCACCGAAAATCCAATTTTTCTTTGTCTTGAATCCTGCGAAAATCCCTACATGATTTAAATAGCCATAGCGATCTGCTAAGTCTCCACTTGTGAAACCTCCAGAATATTGAACGGACAAGATTGTACTCGAAACGATGGAGTCGGATATATTTCGTTGAGCTTTTGCCGAATTTGAGGCGATGATAAAGCAAGCAAATAGGAAATACGTGTAGAATGTTTTCATACCTAGAATCAAATGATCTTCATTAGCGACAACGAAGTTACGTATCAAATATTGGAATTTTATGACATTTAGTCTTTTTTATGAACGATAGCACAAGTCAAAACGAAACAGCACGCGAGTTCTGGAGGCTCTTTTTCTACGCCGAGTCAACAATAGAAATCGATGAACTACGTTCATTCGTGTGTTGAAGTCTGCAATCGATTGGAGAATCTATGCGGCTTCAAATTTACATTCGTCGAAATAGTATTATCTTTAACGTCGCTTTTAAAAGGAACCCTTAGCATGAGAAAAATTCAAATGGTCGATTTGATCGCCCAGTATCAAAAAATAAAACCAGAAGTTGATAGTGCCATCCTAAATATAATGGAGAATGCACAGTTTATTAATGGCCCTGAAGTTCAAGGGTTTCAAAAAGAACTAGAGGAGTATCTGGATGTGAAACACGTGGTGCCATGTGCCAATGGAACGGATGCATTGCAAATTGCGTTAATGGCGATTGGAGCCAAACCTGGAGATGAGGTGATTACACCTTCATTTACCTATATCGCAACTACTGAAGTAATGGCTCTCTTGGGGTTGACTCCTGTTTTTGTGGAGGTGGAAAAGGATTCGTTTTGTATCGATCCTGCGGCAATTGAAGCTGCGATAACAGACAAAACAGTAGCAATCGTCCCTGTACACCTGTATGGTCAAGCGGCGAACATGACGGAAATCATGGACATAGCAAACCGTCACAATCTAAAAGTGATCGAAGATAACGCTCAAGCGATTGGAAGCGATTACCGCATGGCAGATGGATCAACGAAAAAGACGGGAGGAATTGGTCATATTGGCTGTACTTCATTTTTCCCATCGAAGAATTTGGGTTGCTACGGTGATGGCGGAGCAATCTGTACAAACGATGACGAACTAGCGAAAAAAATGCGAATGATCGCAAATCACGGTCAAAGCAAGCGTTATTATCATGATGTTGTTGGATGTAATTCTCGATTAGACAGTATCCAAGCGGCTGTTTTGCGAATTAAGTTAAGACGATTGGATGAGTACATCGCCGCTCGTCGTGCCGTAGCTGATCATTACACGAAATTCTTTGCTCAATTCCCAGAAATTAAAACACCTGTAAAAGACATCTACTCGAATCATGTCTTCCATCAATATACATTGACATTGGATGGTGTAGACCGTGATGGTTTGAATGCTTTTCTAGCTGAAAAGGAAATTCCTTCAATGATTTATTACCCAGTTCCAGCTCACCGTCAGAAAATGTTTGATGCGTTTGGAAGCGCGGAAACAGAATTGCCAATCACAGATTGGTTGACAGAGCGTGTGATTTCACTCCCAATTCACACAGAAATGGAAAAAGAACAACTCGATTACATTTGCCAAGGAGTAGCAGAGTTTATCTCAAAATAATTAAATGAAAAAAATTGCAGTCGTCGGAACAGGTTATGTTGGATTGGTTACAGGAACTTGCTTCGCAGATACAGGAAATCAGGTGACTTGTGTAGACATCGATGAAAAGAAAGTAGAGAGTATGCGGAATGGGAAAGTTCCCATTTACGAACCACATTTAGATAGTGTGTTTCAACGCAACATCGAGGCAGGAAGAATTTCGTTTACAACTGATCTAAAAGAGGCCGTTGATGATGCGGAAATCATTTTCTTGGCATTGCCAACACCTCCAGGTGAGGACGGTTCGGCAGATCTCAGTTATATTCTGGCGGTGGCTGATCAACTCGGAGAGATGATCACTGATTACAAAGTTATTGTTGATAAATCGACGGTTCCTGTAGGGACGGCTCGCAAGGTGGAAGCAAAAATCAACGAGAAAGCAACAGTTGATTTCGCGGTGGTTTCAAATCCTGAATTCTTACGCGAAGGTTTTGCAATTGATGATTTTATGAATCCTGACCGTGTGGTAATCGGAACAACTGATCCCAGAGCGGTGAAGATGATGGAAGAGCTCTACAAACCATTTGTGAGTAACGACAAGCCATTAATTGTGATGGACGAAGAATCGGCGGAGCTAACAAAATACGCAGCAAACTCTTTCTTGGCAACGAAAATCACCTTCATGAATGAAATCGCGAATTTCTGTGAGTTGGTGGGGGCAAATGTCGATAAAGTACGATTAGGAGTTGGAACAGATGCTCGAATCGGACCGCGTTTTCTATATCCAGGGATCGGTTTTGGAGGAAGCTGTTTCCCGAAAGATGTTCAAGCACTCGTGAAGAGCGGAAGAGAACAAGGGTACGAGTTCAAAATCATCAACAGTGTTCTCGAAGTAAACCACAAGCAGAAATTGCGATTGGTAGAAAAAATCGAGGATTACTTCGGCGATGTAAAAGGAAAGAAATTGGCGCTTTGGGGATTGGCTTTTAAGCCAGATACAGATGATATTCGCGAAGCATCAGCATTATACATGATTCAAGCGCTAACAGAAATGGGAGCGGAAATTGTTGCCTTCGATCCAGAAGCAGCGGAAAATGTCCAAAATACAATTGGAGACACTATTCAATATGTAACAAATCAATACGAGGCACTCAACGATTGTGATGCCCTTATGATTGCTACAGAGTGGAGTATGTTCCGAAATCCTGATTTTGAACAAATCAAATCGAGATTGAAACAACCCATTATTTTTGACGGTCGTAATTTGTACGATCTTGACCGCATGGCTGAACTCGGTTTCTTTTACAGTTCAATTGGGCGACAAACGATAATTCCTAAATTCAATTAAATGGAAGGGCGTAAACGCATATTGATTACTGGAGCAGCTGGGTTTTTAGGATCGCATTTGTGTGATTTCTTCATTGAGAAGAATTACCATGTGATCGCAATGGATAACCTCATTACGGGGAATCTCAAAAATATCGAACACTTGTTTCCGCTCGAAAATTTTGAGTTTCATCATCACGATGTCTCAAATTATATCCACGTTTCTGGCGAGTTGGACTATATCTTACACTTTGCCTCACCAGCAAGCCCAATCGATTACCTAAAAATTCCGATTCAAACGCTGAAAGTTGGATCATTGGGGATTCACAACTGTTTGGGGTTGGCAAAGCAGAAGAACGCTCGATTGATGATAGCATCAACTTCGGAAGTATATGGTGATCCAGAAGTACACCCGCAAGTGGAAGAATATTGGGGACATGTGAACCCAGTTGGTCCGCGAGGAGTGTACGATGAAGCAAAACGCTTTCAGGAAGCGATGACGATGGCGTACCATACTTATCATGGATTGGAAACGCGAATCGTACGTATATTCAATACTTACGGTCCACGAATGCGCCTGAATGATGGGCGTGTATTGCCTGCATTTATTGGTCAAGCTCTTCGTGGTGAAGATTTAACTGTATTCGGAGATGGTTCTCAAACGCGATCATTCTGCTACGTAAGCGATTTGATTGAGGGAATCTATCGCCTACTCATGAGCGATTACGCGATGCCAGTGAATATTGGTAATCCGTCTGAAATAACAATTAAAGAATTTGCGGACGAGATCATTGAGTTGACAGGAACGAACCAAAAAGTGGTATACAAGGAATTGCCCGTAAACGATCCGAAGCAACGTCAACCAGATATTACAAAAGCAAAAGAGATATTGGGGTGGGAACCAAAAGTGGACCGCGCTGAAGGATTAAGATTGACGTACGAATATTTTAAATCCTTACCAGAGGAAGAATTGTTACGTACGGAACACAATAATTTCGAAAAATACATCAAGAACTAGTGAATTACTTTGCACATGAAACAGCGGTAATCGATGAAGGATGCGAAATCGGATCTGGAACGAAGATTTGGCACTTTTCGCACATCATGCCGAACTGTCAAATAGGAGAAGCGTGTAATATCGGTCAAAACGTGGTGGTATCGCCGGGAGTGATTCTCGGAAAGAATGTGAAAATTCAGAATAACGTTTCCATTTATACTGGCGTGATTTGCGAAGATGACGTATTTTTGGGGCCTTCAATGGTGTTTACCAATGTGATAAACCCACGAAGTGCTGTTAATAGAAAGGCGGAATACGCGAAAACAGTAGTTCGAAAAGGAGCAAGTATCGGGGCAAATGCCACGATTGTTTGTGGACATGATATTGGAAAATTTGCATTCATTGGAGCAGGAGCAGTGGTTACAAAACACGTTCCTGACTACGCATTGGTCGTGGGAAACCCAGCTCGACAAATGGGATGGATGAGTGAACACGGTGAGCGATTGAATTTTGACGCAGCAGGTTTCGCAACGTGCAGCGGTAGTGGAGATAAATACCAACTCGTTGATGGAGTGGTGAAAAAAATAGAAGAATGAGTAATTCAAAAATAGGCTTTGTTGTTGTCGGAGCTGGACATATTGGAAAGCGACACGCTGAAATGATTCGTAGAGACGAAGAAGGAAAGCTGGTTGCACTAGTGGATATCCGCTCTCAAGAAGAGTGTGGAGCAGAGCATTTTGATGTGCCTTTTTTCTCGTCAATCGACGAATTGATGGCAGCGGATTTAGATTTTGATGTTGTGAACGTATGTACGCCAAATGGCTTGCACGCAGATCAAAGTTTGGCAGCACTTTCCAAAGGAAAACATGTTGTTTGCGAAAAGCCAATGGGACTTTCCAAAGATGCATGTGAAAAAGTGATTTTCAAATCGCTCCAAATGTCGAAGAATGTATTTTGTGTAATGCAAAACCGATATTCTCCACCATCAGAATGGATCAAGTCGGTGATCGATCAACAATTGCTGGGAGAAGTGTTTATGGTTCAATTGAACTGTTACTGGAACCGTGACGATCGCTACTACAAACCTGGTGGTTGGAAAGGAACGAAAGATCTAGATGGAGGAACACTCTTCACGCAGTTCTCTCACTTCATCGACATCATGTATTGGTTGTTCGGTGATATTCAAAATATCAAAGGAAGATTTGCGGATTTTACGCACAAAGATTCTACAGATTTTGAAGATTCAGGAATGGTGAGCTTCGATTTCATCAATGGAGGAATGGGATGTATCAACTATTCGACAGCCGTAGCAATGCAAAACTTGGAAAGCTCGATGACAATTGTTGGGAGCAAAGGAAGCGTGAAAATTGGTGGACAGTACATGAACGAAGTGGAGGTGTGTAACATCGAAGGATACGAAATGCCTGAGTTGGCAGAAGCAAATCCAGCGAACGATTACGGACCTTACAAAGGTTCGGCAGCCAATCATAACTACGTTATCAAGAATGTAATTGATAC
>JABXHO010000074.1 GCA_013373595.1 Flavobacteriales bacterium
CAAACCAAGTTCGCCCATTTTTTTCATTACATCTACTGGAAAATGCTCATCAGCATCCCATTGGTTCAAATGTGGTTTAATTTCTTTTTCAGCAAAATCACGCACCATTTGGGCGATCATCTTCTGGTTCTCGTTTAACTCAAAGTTCATTGTTTGTTGTTCTAAAGTGATAAGTTCTAATAGCGCACAAAACTAGTAATATTGTCTGAAAATGACTTCAATTTCTTCTCTCCATCCAGAAAGTCGAGTGATACTAAGAAATTGAACCCTGCCACATTTCCTCCACTCTTTTGAATCAAATGAGCAGCAGCTTCGGCAGAACCACCTGTAGCTAGGAGGTCATCATGGATAAGTACATTTTGATGTTCGGTCACAGCATCGGTATGCATTTCAATTGTTGCGCTCCCATATTCCAAATCATAATCGTGACTAATCTTCTCGTACGGCAATTTTCCTTTTTTGCGGATCAGGATAAAAGGTATTCCTAAACGCATCGCCAAGGGATAACCGAATAAAAAACCTCTCGACTCAATTCCTGCAATTGCGTCAAGATTCTGAGTTTTATACAACTCTACCATTTCATCGAGCACCTCATTCGACAATTGTGCATTTTGCATAATTGGCGTAATGTCTTTGAACACTATCCCTTCTTTAGGGAAGTTCGGCACATCGCGGATAGCGGATCTTAATTTTTCTTCTACTGTCATGTTATAAAGTTAAGTAGGGTTCAATTTTCACAAAGGTTACTTCATCGATTAGTTTCGATCGTTTTATTTCTTTCAACTCAGTGTATTTCCCGGTCTGCTCTCTCATTTTCACGATAGAGTTCGCCACATTAAAGCTGATATACGGATGTGATGAGAGATTGTCAAGAGTTGCTGTATTGATTGATAATTTGCGAATAGGCTCGTCATTTAAAACAATGAACTCCTCGATCTCTTGGTATTTGATCAAGTCCATCTTCCACAATTCAAGCAGTTGCTCTTTGTGCGTGTACCCGCCGAGCTTTTCGCGATACCCAACAATTCGTTTCGAAAAATAGGGACCAATTCCTCGAATCTTCAGGAAATCATCCTCTGTGCCTGAGTTTAGACTCACGTGGAACTTCTTTTTATCCTCGGATTTCTCTTTTCGTTGGTCGGAAAGAATACTGATTGGATTTGGATAAAACGTAGAATCCTTTAGCAACTCGTACGCTGGCTCGGGAAGCACATATATCCGTTTCAAATCAGCATTTGAGTTAAATCCTCGTTCTGACAATTTCACGACAATTGCCGCCTGCTTTTCGCTGAGTCCGAGCGCCATCCAATCTGATTGCGTGTATGTATTTGGATCGAATTTGGACTTCGGCTTTTTGAAACGCTTCTTGTATGCATTCTTATCGATTTTTTTGCGCTTTTTCTTCGCCCAAAACTCCTGACGTTCTACAAGGTTACTTTCGGTAATTTTCAGTTCTTCAAACGAGATATCCGTGTCCTCAAAATGTGCTGCCCCTGCAAGTAATCGCGGCAAAAACGACACGATCACTACCAAAACAATCAAAGCGAGGATCGCTCTTCTATTTCGTTTTGAGATTGGCACCCTACACTTGTTTGATCGCTTCTTTGAATCGTGCTCTTTCCTCTTTCACTTTTGGAAGTAATAGGAAGAGACCAATCACGTTTGGCACAAGCATCGCAAAGATCATAGCATCAGAGAAGTTAATTACCGCACCAAGTTGTGCTGCAGCACCAACGATTACGAACAAACAGAAAAGTCCTTTGTAAATGTACTCCACTCGTTTAGATCTACCGAACAAGTATGACCACGCTTGGTATCCGTAGTATGACCATGAAATCATACTAGAGAACGCGAAAAGAATAACCGCTACCGTCAACACGAGTGGGAACCAAGATAAGTTAGATCCAAATGCTTTGGACGTCACCTCTACTCCTTGCTTCACTTCCTCACCATATGTCATGATAGAGCCATCACCATTACTGATAATCAGTACTAAGGCCGTCATAGTACATACCAAAACCGTATCAATGAAAGGTTCCAAGAGCGCAACATATCCTTCGCTGGCTGCATATTTCGTTTTAACGGCAGAGTGAGCAATTGATGCAGAACCAATTCCAGCTTCATTCGAGAATGCAGCACGTTTAAATCCTTGAATCAACACTCCGAAGGCTCCTCCGGCAATTCCTAAACCTGTGAATGCGCCGTCAAAGATTTTACCGAATGCTGATGGAATCTCTGAGAAATGCATTCCCAAAATGACCAACGCACACACCACATAGATTCCAACCATGAATGGTACAATCTTATCTGTCACTTTCGCAATCTTCTTAATTCCCCCAATAATGACAATTCCTACTAAAACTGACATGATAACACCAAAAATCCAACCGCTACCTGTCAAAGGAGTTGTTCTTGCATTTCCTAAGAAATCAGCCTTGGCAATTGTCATTTCAGAAGACGCTCCTGTAAGTAGAACGGAATCGCCTACCACATCTTCGACTTGACCGAAAAACTTCGTTGGTTTTGAGTAAACCACTGTACCTCCTACAAGTTCCTTTGAAACCTCTGGCTTCACCCAGCTCCCATTAGCGTTCTTTGCAACAATTGAATCCTTCTGGAAGGTTTTTACACCTAATGCTAACGCATCATTTTTCGCTCCTGCCAGCTCCATGTAAACTGAATCTTTCGTCACTTTCGTGATATTGTACTCGCTATTTTCAAAGTAATTGTAGAAAACTTGAGACTCTTGGATGTTATTCAAATCATCTTCAGCTTCAATTTCATTTTGTGAATATGATTCCAACATTGCGAATGCTTGGTTTGATTGGAACATATTTCCTCCTCCAAAAGAACCACCAATACACATAATAGCGAAAAGTACGGCTAGAACCTGTCCTACTCGTAGTAGTCCCATTTCTTTCAAACCTTTTGACAAATAGTGCATCGGGCCACCATAAACGGTTCCGTCTGGACCAATTTCACGGTATTTCACTCCCAACGTACACTCAGTAAACTTCGATGCCATACCGATTAAACCAGCGATAATCATCCAAAATGTTGCTCCAGGTCCACCAATAGAAATAGCTACCGCTACCCCAGCAATATTTCCTAAACCAACCGTTGCAGATAAGGCAGCCGTTAAGGCTTGGAAGTGCGTAACTTCTCCATGATGCTCTGCGTCTCGCTCAACTTTAATTGTTTGTACAATATCACCATCCACTGCGTGAACATGTGCTAGATCTTGTTCCGTTTCGTCTTCTCTTCCTTCAATATCATCGTATTTCCCACGAACGATATTGATTGCCGTTTTAAAACCAGCAATATTTATGAATTTGAAATAAATTGTGAAGAACAATGCTCCTAGTACCAACACAATTAACACCCAGGGAATACTAATGGAATCAGTAACTGGAATCTCGGCAAAAATCCCATCAACGAACCACTTGGTATAATTCCCGAACTTCTCGTCGATGATTTGGTCTATGCCCTTGTCCTGAGCGAATTGAAAAAAAGGTAATAATATTGAAACTACAACAATTAAGTATTTCATAAAATAGTATTTGATTTTAGTGATTCACTACATATGGCTGCTTACGGCATATGTCTGATTTCAACAGCCAAACAAATATAATAATATTCTTCAGTTGCTTTGGTGTAAGCAACTGATCTCATTATCAGTTTAAATAAAGAATTTCTAGCGTCTCTTCGAGCGTGTGTGGCTTATAGTGGATTCTCTCATAAGCCTTCGTAAGGTCAAAGCCTGTTTTAGGCGGTCGCTTCGCCGCTTGATTTAAGGTTGTACTCGAAATTTTGGTGATTTGTTCTGTTGGTAAACCAAAATACTTCCCGATGCGGATTACTAAATCGTAAATGGACATTGTTTCAGGTCCAGAAACATGGAATACCCCCGTTTCATTATGCTCCAAGACTCCCATACAGCCAGCTGCGAGATCTTCAGCCCACGTTGGCGCTCTAAATTGATCATCTACAATTGTTAGCGGATCTCCTTTTTCCAAAGCTGTTTTTGCCCAAGCAATGATATTTGACTTTGTAAGACTCTCCGCATTTCCATACACGATAATCGTTCGAACAATCGAATTGTCGGTTGTAGATTGCGTATTGACAACCTCCTCTGCATCGACTTTTGACTTTGCGTAAACGCTCAACGGATTCACTGGGTCCTCTTCCACATAATTTCCTTTCTCGCCATCAAATACAAAATCTGTTGACAACAATTGAAAATGTGCATCGACGTGATTGCATGCTTCCACCAAATACTTCGTTGCCGTAACATTGATAAGTTCGCAAGCGTCAGGATTCAATTCGCATTGGTCAACATTCGTCATGGCTGCAGTATGAATCACGTGAGAAGGTTTGTATTTCGTAATCACCTCCAATACTTCATCGCGATTCGTTATATCCATGGTTACATATCTATCCTCAGGACATTTTGAATTTCGGTTCTCCCCTTTCGAAGTTGGAATGAAATCTATTTCTTTTTGAAGACAATAATCGACTAATTTTTGTCCGAGTAATCCATTTGATCCAGTAATTAATAGTTTCATTCTCTATTTAATTTCAAGTATTTAACGAGTTTTTTGATTTGATCTGTATTCCCTAAAACGAAGAGCTTCGAACCTTCATTTACACACACATTAATTCCAGGATTAATGATGTAGTTGCCATCATTTCCTTTGAAACCAACGATGGTTACGCCTGTAATGGTTCTCGACTCCAATTCGCCAATCGTTTTATCTCGAAGATCTTCTGGAAGTTCTTCGTAGGAGATTCCTTCGATATTGGATTCCATGTACCCTTTTACTCGAATACTATCGATGAATTCCATTACATCAGGACTTGCAATTAGTGACGCCATGTGCGATCCACCAACAGCATCTGGCATAATGACGTTGTTTGCTCCTGCAAATTTCAATTTGGAAACAGATGAAGGATTCGATGCACGACTCACAATCAACACCTTTTCATTCAGTTGACGAGCCGTTAACACGACATATAAATTGTCAGCATCTTTCGGCAAACATGTAATAATTGCCTTTGCAGTACTAATAGATGCTCGTATCAGGATTTCATCGTTTGTACTATCTCCAGAAAGGAAGTTTGCGTCATCGGGCTGATGTGAAATAAGGTTTTCATCCTTCTCCAATATAACATATTGAATTCCATTCGAACGAAGATCTGCCGCTACTTGACTTCCCACTCGTCCGAAACCACATATAATTACATGATCTTTCATTTTTTTCAATTGTTGTGTCATTTTATACTCTCGAAGGTGTTTTTTGTATTGACCACCCACCACGAATGTCGTGATCGACGTAACGGCATAGGCGAAACTACCGAAGCTTGAAACAATAAGAAATGCAGTAAAGAGTTTTCCCTCTGGTGACAGCTGACTGACCTCACCAAAACCAACAGTCGACACCGTTATGATGGTCATGTAAAATGCATCCACAAACACCCACCCTTCGATCAACATGTACCCAATGGTTCCAATCGCTGTAATGAGCACCAAGAGCACCAAGAAATAATATATCCGCGAAAACAGTTTAGACCTGAACAGATTCATTTACAACTCCCAAATAGTGTTTCTTCGTCTTCGTTGAAGCTTGAAATAATGTTTATGTTCGAGCACCCAAGCCATGATTAGATAAATTAGGAGTGGTGATCCGAGCGCAATGAAAGAAGCATAAATGAATCCAACACGCACTTTCGACGTACTGATTCCCAATTTCCGCGCCCACCATTTACAAACCCCGAAGGATTTCATTTCGAAAAAGAAGATGATTTTCTGTATCATTTCACTCTATTTAAGGCTTTCAAACCTACTTCGCAAGATAAGCATTTTTTCAGAGAACAATAATACCTGTCGAGTGCAATTAAACCTTGGGAATCGAATGCATTTTGCGCGGAGATACCGTTTCTTTTCCATGAACGGAGGATCGCATTGTTCTCGGACGGCAGTATTCTCAACAACTCTATTGAAAGCTCGAAGTAATCCTCACGTTTTTGTTGTTCGGATTGCCAGAACAAAAAGGGCACGATTGCATTAATTAGCACATTTCTCAACATTGATTCCGAAAGAAAACGTTGACTTCTGAGTTTGTTTGTTCGATGCATGTATCCAAGAAGAACCTCTGGTGAATCACATTGAGACAATTGTTGCAAGACTTCTTCCATGTTTAAGTGAGCGACATATTGGGCAAATTGCGGAATACGAGCAGAAGGAAAGTTCCCCGGTCGGGTGCCCTTAAAGTGCCAGCGATATTCATCTCCCATTTGAAGTGAAAAATCTCCTTGGGCACAACCACTACTAACTAAGATGAGCTGCTTTCTTTTGACAGCAGTAAGTTGTCTCAAGGAGCGCCAAGGCAGTTTCTCGGCAAGTTCTAAGAAAGCTCTTTTATTAATTCCCATACCGAATGAGGAGGCAATCAAGCGGTAAAGCACCTCTTCGGCCCTCATACCTTTAAAGTTGACCGTTTTTTCATTGAGCTTTCGAATCAACGCCTTTGTTTTCATCGAAGACATAAAAATGGGGTCCACAAACTCCAGCGCACTCTGACAAGGAAGCTTGTTGTTCCATTCCTGAACCGTAAGTGACTGTTCAAAATGTTCGAGGTCGATTAGTTTTTTAAGTTCTAAGGTCGGGATACAATAACCGTTTTGAATAATTTGAAGGTCATTATTGTAAACTACATGCAAAACGACATTATTGTATGCTTCATCTTCATGGTGCTTATGCTTGTACCAATCGGAACCATTTACATGAATTTCAATTGCTCCATGAAATTCTAAATTGTCAAATTGAACACACGCTTCTTTGAAGTCGGGTCCACTGTGCGATGTGTTATGTGTTCCTGGATTTTTTACCGTAATGGGAGTTCCGTCGGTGAGTTTCAGTTTTGGACTTGGAATGCGCGATTGACTCCAAATCTGCTGCAGATAATCTTCATGCATATCAGAATAGTTGGTAGGTTAATACACATTAAGATACAAAAAAAGGCGTTCGTAATGAACGCCTTTTTATTATTTCTTACACCTTTATTAGTAAGGCAAGTATTCTAAATAGTTTGGATTTGCAGGAGGTGCCGTTTCTGGATCAAAGTCCAAAGAAAGTACCGCTCCTTCCGTACGACGGTTCATCGTATGCAATCGCTCAAACAACTCTCTATCTGAGCGTTTAAATCCATTGATATACGACTCTTTCAATACAACAGGTTCTCCACCTGAAGTTTGTGAAGCATAGTATTTACCTTCCAATAAATAAACTGTTCTTGGATTCTCCTCACCTTTACCTACTGGAACAATTCTTCTTGGGTCAATTCCACGCTCCTCAACTAGGTACTTGTAACAAGCACGTGCTCTGTTTTCAGAAAGAATCTGGTTTCTGTCGTTGCGACCACGTGAATCCGTGTGAGAACTCAACTCAAGTACGAGTTCCGGACGATCCTTCAAGAGGTTGTACACGAATTCCAATGAATCCTTCGACATACATGTAGAATCGTTGATGAATTCCCATTTATTCAACTTGTAACGAACTTCAGGAAGACGGATTGGACGTTTTGGGAAGAGCCCCATGTTCAATACGAAGTCTTGATCATAGTTTACATCTACCGTTGTCAAATCTAAACCATTTGGATCTTCGTAGTAACCATCTTTTGAAATCATAATGGTGTAATCACTCGACTCGTTGATGTAACGATCTCCTTGTGGACGTTTATCCCAGTAGATAGATCCATCTTCTTCTGTAATTCCACTCCAAGATCCGTCAGGCCCAGTTACCGTAATCAATGCACCTTCAAGTGGCGCATTTCCTTCTCCTAAGTCTTGTGCAACAATTTTCAAACTGTACACATATGGAGGTTGCTCGTATGAATAGATGTCTGGAACGTTTTCACCGTTTGGACCTTTTCTTTCAGAAGTAAAGTATCCAAGACGACCATCATCGCTCGCTTCAATCATTCCGTAATCATTGTTTTCTCCGTTGATTGGGTAGCCAATATTTACTGGGTTTTCCCATTTATTTTCCTCACCAACTTTCGTTGCACGATAAATATCCAAACCTCCTAAACCTGGACGTCCATCCGAAGAGAACAGTAAGTCACCGTTATTCGCAAATGTTGGGAACAACTCATTTCCTTTTGTATTGATCTCAGGCCCCATGTTTTTTGGTGTTGCCCAAGAATCAGTCTTACGATCGTAGGTACTGTACCAAAGGTCGCGTCCTCCATAACCACCAGGCATGTCTGACGCAAAAATCAAGAATTTACCATCATCCGTACAAGGGTGTCCAACTGAAATTGAATCATGTGATTTCAACTCCAATTTCACTGGCTCTTTCCAGGAATCTCTTCCTTTAGCTTCTGACATCCAGATATCACAACCAAGGTTTTGCTTTTTGATGTTTGGACAACGTGTAAAGAACATTGTTTTACCGCGACTATCGAAGTCAACAGTTCCTTCATCGTCCTCTGTGTTGATTCCTTCTCCCTCTACGAGGTAAGGCTCCGTCCAGTTTCCTTTTTTATCCACTTCTGTGATCCACAAATCCATGTAAGGCTCACAAGATCTTGGGTTAATCTCTTTTCCAGTTGAACCTGGGCGAGAAGAACTGAAATAGAACTTTTTCCCTTTACGGTCAAACATTGGAGACATATCAAACTCAGGCTTGTTGATTGTTGTCTGGTTCTCAATTACGTAAGGCTTCTTCTCAGCGATATACTCCTTGTGGTCATTACATGACTCGATACCAGCGTTTGCACGTGCATCGCCAGGTACTAGCTTTTTATAGTCTTCGTAATTTTCTTTTGCTTTTTCGAACTCACGCATTTTCAAGAGCATGTCACCATTATATAGATATACCAATGGTTCGTCTTCGTAATGCTCGAGAAGGATAGCGCGCTCATACCACTCATTTGCGTCGCGGTAACGCTCCGTATGACGGTAACACTCCGCGGCTTTGAACGCCATGTCGGCCTTTTTCTTCTGTGCCCCCCTTCCTTTTCTTGTTAGTTTGGAATAAGCCGTTTTACACAATTCAGCGGCATCACAGTAATTTTCTTTAGCGTAGGCTTCGTTCGCTTTTAGTATGTATTTATTCTGTGAGAATGACAGTGTAGAAACACACAGCAAAAGCAACGCCAGTACAACTTTAATTTTCATAAACTCGTCTTTTCAAGTAGTGAATTCATTAATAATTAAGTCCCAAAAGGTTAGTCGTGGGAGCAATATTCAGGTAAAAGTAATATAAAAAAGCAATTTTTATCACGTACAGCGAAGATATTTAACAGTTTGTCTTGTTAAAAACCCTATTCACCGTCAATTCCAGTATATTTTGTCCATTTATCGAGTATCCCTTGAAATCCTACTGGTAAATCGGAATTAAGCTGGATATACTCATCCTTTGTTGGATGCTGAAAACCGAGTGTTTTCGCGTGAAGTGCTTGACCGTCAATCATTCCGAAACAGTTCTCAATAAACCTTTTGTATTTGGCATTGGTTGTTCCCTTCAAAATTCGATCACCTCCATATTCCAAATCACCAAACAAAGGGTGACCGATATACTTCATGTGAACACGAATTTGATGCGTTCGACCAGTTTCTAATTTGCATTCAACTAATGTCACATATCCGAAACGTTGGATCACTTTATAATGCGTTACGGCATGTTTTCCCATATCACCATCGGGAAAAACAGTCACCACTTTACGATTTTTCAGCGAACGTCCAAGATTTCCTTTAACCGTTCCATCTTCTTTTACATCTCCCCAAACCAAAGCCCAATATCGGCGTTCGGTTGTACGGTCGAAAAATTGCTTTGCCAAATGCGTAAGTGCATGTTCTGTTTTTGCGATTACAACTAATCCAGTTGTGTGCTTATCGAGACGATGCACTAATCCAGGGCGACCATAATAGTTTTCTGGCATGCTTGGGAGGTTATCAAAATGAAACGCGAGCGCATTTAACAGCGTTCCCGTATAATTTCCGAACCCAGGATGCACCACCATATTCGACGGCTTGTTTACCACAACCAACTCTTCGTCTTCGTACACGATATCAATCGGGATGTCCTCAGGAACGAGCTCCAAATCACGAACAGGATATGGCAAAACGATCGAGATATCGTCGTTCGGCTTGATCTTATAATTCTGTTTAACTGGCTTGTTGTTTACGAGAATGCTCCCGTTTTTTGCCGCGTCTTGAATTTTGCTTCGCGTTGTATTCGGTATGCGATCCATCAAAAACTTATCAATACGTAATAGTTCTTGACCCGCATCTACTTTTATACGATGATGTTCATGCAGTTCATTTGCGTTCGCATCATCCTCCTCTTCAATAAATTCGTTCTCTTCACTCATTAGTGCTTGATCACTTTAATGGTTTCACCAATGCCTTTCAACTTGAAGAAATAAACTCCATCAGGGTTTTGGGAGAGATCTACACGGTTTGACATTGTCTCAACAATTTTTCTTCCTTGCAAATCGAACACTTCCACTCCTTGGTAGAATGCTTGCTCCACTTCCACTGAAACAATTCCTGTTGTAGGATTCGGATAAGCTGTTACAATGGGTTTCTCCGCAATTTCTTCTTCTGAAACACCCAACGTCACATCCATTCCTGTTGAGAAAACTGGTCGAATCATTACAGATCCTGTAATTTGTGATTGTCCCCATGTAGTTTCTTGGTCGACGCTATAAAACGTCTTGTCGTTGTTCACGATATTTTTGTCCAATCCGATGTTCAAACGCTCGGCACTCAATTGACGCCATCCTACGTAGAATGTTCCGTCAACAGGAACGAGTGAATCATCGAAATAATAAGTCGTGAAAATATTTCGGTTGTACTCATAATGAGGAGTGCGTGGAAATGCTACTTGATCTTCGTAAATCACATCGCCCGGCTCACCGTTCTCGTCATCCCAAACTTTCAAGTAAAACAACTCATTGGAAACATCCGTTACTGAAGGAACCCAACAGATTTTTACTCCGATAAGTGAATCTGCTTCGTATGGTGTAAATCTTACTGCCAATCGAGATTGCGCCCCAGTTACTCCATATGCCTTTTCTGCCGATCCATCGTCGTATGCATAATAGTTCTCGAACACTTGTTCTGAGACTGTTGAATCGTTCTGAACAAAGTTCGGGAATTGAGCGGATGCCTTTGTAACAAACTCAAAGCGTTCACTTAATCCTGTTTTGGTTTCATCAAAATGATATCCAGTGGAAAAATCATGGAATGAATTGTATACTGTTCGAGGATCATAATTGATATTTCCACCTGACAAAGTTTGTCCAACCAAGGTGAAACTAGCTTCTAGTGCACCTCCGTAATATACTTCCGTTGATCCGTCCTGATTGTTCTCAGCAATATTACTTCCATTTCGTACCACGACTTCCACCGTAGGCGACATTTTCCCTGCGAAGTTATTCTTCCAGTGATCCCATGGCACAGATGTATAGTCTGAAATAAGCGAATTTACGGGATACACCATCGCAAAATCTTTGAACAAGGTATCCTGATATCCTGAAAGCGTTCTGAGGTTTACATAATCCAGGTGGAAATGATCCAAACTTCCTGATAATCCACCATAGTTCTTAAATCTAAACTGGAATGCATCCTTGAAAAAATCAGGATTTTCGACACGAATATGTCCGACTTCGAAATCTCCCACTGGTTTTCCTGATGTGCTCCACATCCAAACCCATTGTTGAAGGTCGGGCGCGTAAAATTCCAAAATCAAGGAATCTGAAGATTCTGGCTCATCTCCAAATCCTTCCGCTTGATACAGAAAGCTAAAGTAAACCGAATCAGATGCATCCAATCCTGACATGTCAATTGGTTTTGACGTCAGGTGATCTGCATAGTTCGTTGTTGCCGCCCCAAAGTCATATGGGTAACCGAACTGATCCAAGCCATCAAATGTTGCCACACCCAATGACCATGGGTTTACCGCAAATCGATAATTATGGTATGCTTCACGCTCTATCCAAATTTTTGTAGGATCTGAAACTGGAGAAAAAAACTGCGTTGCCGAATCCTGAAAAATATCAGGACCTGCAATCCAAATCGTATCAGGCGATGCATCAGTTCCACCAGGTGCAGAAATCGTATCATAAATGTAGTAAGGCGGATAACTATTTGTTGGAATGTGCGTTACGGGATACGAAGAAAGATCGCCAATTTTCAGCGTCGTTGGAGGAAAGGTAACATCCTCGTAGGTATCTGTTGATATTGTGTAAACACGATTAAACGTCGCTTGCTGCGTATAGAATTCGTTGTTGGCAATCGGCACATCAAACTCATCCAACACACGGTAGACTTTATCAGATGTTACCTGTGGTAATGTTGGATCGTCGTGATAATCTTGAAATTTGCTCGAACTAAAATCATCAAAAACAGGTAAGTCGATCGTATCCTGAAAGTAAATAATGGTACTATCGAATGTTCCGGGATTTGCTTTCAAAAAATATTTTGGAGCTTTTGCCTGAAGCGATGGGTTCCCCATAATCGGTCCCACCTCTTCAATTTGCGTCCAACCGAAATTCACGGAGAACACGCAAAGCATATAAAAAGACCATTTGATCCACTTCATACTATTAATTTTCATCAGGTTTCGTTGCATACACTGTAATTGTTGTTCCAGAGGCTACTTGTGCTCCATCCGAATACTCGGGTGATTGCGTTTCGACTCTGGCCGCTAAAGAATCCGCTTTCGTCTCACATCCGTTGCATACAGGTTGGAACGACATATTGCTCATTCGTGCAACACGCGCTTTCGCTTCTTCGA
>JABXHO010000171.1 GCA_013373595.1 Flavobacteriales bacterium
AGCGTCACAAATCGCGATTTGCACGCTCCCAGCGTCCATATTTTAGAAGTTCGTACAATGAATTCAATTCAGGGTTTTTGATTGGGAGACGTATCAACTTAAATGGAGAAGACCTGACCGACCGGACTGGCGAATTAAATATAACGGGATCAAGCTACGCTTTCGTGCCGCTTCTCGAATATAACACTTTTGCGGCATGAAGTGTAGGTTGTGTTAGCAGTATTTGAAAAACTATAGTCGAGTGTTGAAAAGAGCCCAATATTGAGAATAAATAATTTAATATTAGTGAGCATGACATAAGGTGTGCAAAAACTTTATGCATTTATTTCTTATTTTAGGAAACATAACCAAAACCATCACAAATATGAAAAAGGCACTCTGTTTCCTAGTCCTTGCGTTTTATGCGCAGTTATCTTTAAGTCAAGCACCGGAAAAAATAAATTATCAGGCAGTGGTAAGAGACGCTGCCGGAGATATACTGAGTAATCAACTCGTGGGATTGAAGTTTACAATTCGGCAAGGTAGTATTGTTGGAATAACTGCCTATAGTGAAACGTTTCAAATGACAACAAATACTTTTGGGTTAGTTAACCTTCAAATTGGCACTGGTACTACCGCATACGATTTTTCCTTAATCGACTGGTCAAACGGTCCCTATTTTATTGAGACAGCGGTAGATATTACTGGAGGAACTTCTTACGCGGTAATGGGTAGTTCTGAATTAATAAGTGTTCCTTATGCTTTGCACGCCACTACCGCAGATTCCATAATTGGAGGCGATCAGAGCGCGTGTCAACTAGAAATAGGTGATACGTATCAAGGAGGGATTATTTTTTATCTTGACGCATCGGGCTGTCATGGATTGATCTGTGCATCATCAGATCAAAGCACTGGAATTCAATGGTATAACAGTAGTTTTGTTAGTGCCTTTGCATTTGTTAGTTCAGTAGGTGGTGGATTTGGGAATACCCGTGCAATAGTTGAGACACAAGGTTCAGGAACCTATGCCGCGTCTCTTTGTGAAAATTTATCACTCGGTGGCTATTCAGATTGGTATTTACCATCCATTTATGAATTACGTTTGATGTTTGAAAATATTGGAGGAGGGAATGTTTTGGGTCTAGGTGATATTGGAGGATTTGGCATTAACCAGTATTGGTCTTCAACGGAATTTGATGTTAATCGTGCTTGGCTTAAAACTTTTCAAACAGCAGGTACGGAGTTTAACGGGTTCAAAGATGGGGCTGAGCGCGTACGAGCAATTCGCGCCTTCTAATTTGCACTTTTTGACATCAAATTTTCAGCTCTTCAATTCTGGGAGTGATTACTGCTAACGGGATCGGGCTACGAAACGTGCGGATCGCTTCCCAAGTTGTCCTTTCGAAGTTAAGAATAGATTTTAAAACCAAAAACGATTTCTCGAAGCAAAATTCCGCATGGTTTGTAGGACGTGTTAGCAACAGAACTTATATTCCGTCAACGTTGGTAAGCACTTTTATTACATCCCTGACACCATAACTTGCCATTCTTTTTCCTCACAAAATCCACGTCCCAAACTTCTTTCCCTGTACTTAATTTAACAGTTGCCGAAACTCTATATTCATCGTATAATGTTTCACAGTCTGTGGCGTCCACAGGATGACAAACACGGTAGGGGATTTTTCCAATGATCGAATCATGTGTAATATTATTCGTCAACTCCTGTCTAATTCTTTTGGGAAGATCTTCTGGAATTTCTTGTACGGTATAGTCAGCATCTGGACAAATAGATCCATAGAAGCCTGGAGGATTCCCCTCGTTGCTGCAGGAATGAAGCATCAAGCAGAATAGAGATATGATTATTATGGGTTTCATTGTTGCTAACGGTTCTCAAGTAGGCACAGGCGCCTAACAAATATAGTGCTTTTGGCGCTTGAGCTTACTTGATGTTATAGCCATTTCAGTTTAGCACCAAATTTGTTCAATGTGCTATCGAGTTTTTCGTATTCAGGAATTGTTTTAATCTTTTCTAATAAGTTCGAAGAAAAGTTGCTTTTACCCACGAAACATCCAGCAATTTGTCCAGCAATTGAACAGTTCGTATCCGTGTCTCCGCCCACTTCGATCAGCCTTTCGAACATCGTATCCAAATCGGTATTGGCAATTTGATTGGCCGCGGCAAGAGCAAGAGGGATGGAGTCAACAACATACCCAGAGTTTCCGTATGAACCAATTTCGGCCAGATCAGTCAAAGGTTCAAGTTGCAGCATACGATCCTTAACCCTAGAGTCCGGAATTTGTGCAGAAATAATTGAAAGTAAATTAGTCGAACCATCCCACTGATTGTTAAGAATTTGTTTTATGCCAATGACTACGGAAAGAGCACCGACATAAGCTTCATCATTTCTATGTGAAATAGAGCTGATGTCTCTGATTTGTGTCCGATCCGTTTCATCAATAAAGGCGAGAGGAGCAATTCTCATAGCGGCGCCGTTGCCTGCAGCATATTCACCCATTCGACCAACTTGGCTCCAATGGCCACCAGCTTCTAGTTCTTGTAAGGCTTTAAGCGTACTAGATCCTAATCCACGAATAGTTCTTGTTTTATATAAGTTTTTGAATTTTTCTGCCAAAACTTGCGGTGACAGGCGGTAGTTCTCTGTAATTGCTTCGATTGTTGCAAAAGTGAGTTGAGTGTCATCTGTAATTTGAAGTTTGGGTATCACTACTTTTGGTTCTCCAAATGGATGGTAGGTGTCTGATTCCTTTTTTATTTGGTTTTCATATTGACTGCCCATTGCGTCACCAATAGCACCTCCTAAAAAGCAACCTTCTAACTGGTCATATTTTGTTTTGGGTATCATTGGCTATAACGGTTTGCAGCTCGTATGTTTGAACC
>JABXHO010000124.1 GCA_013373595.1 Flavobacteriales bacterium
AATTTCGCAATATTGCGAAATAGACACATTGCAATATGTCCATCAAGAATCGCTTATCTAATCAAGAAATCACTCAAGTAAATGCGCTAAGCAAGGTTATCGATGTACCAACCCTTCAAGCTAGAGTTCATTAAATCCTCTTCCGTATCAACATCATTAAGGGGCTCAATCAGTCCAACAGAGAATCCATTTTGTTTTAAATCCTCTAAGGTGATTGTCAAAAGATCTTCGGTGCTCCACGGTTTGTCTTCGAAGATACAGTCGATCATAGAACGCATACCAATCAAGTAATAGCCGCCATCTTCAGCAGGACCAAATACAGCGTCGTTTGATGACAGTTCGTCTAGTCCTTTTTCGATAATCTCTGATGTTAAATCAGGAAGGTCAGATCCCACACCAACTATTTGTGTATATCCTTTTTCAAATCCACGTCTGAATGCATCGGACATGCGTTCTCCCAAATCATTCCCTTGTTGTACGAACTGTTCATAGTTTGTCCAACGTGTAGGGTCTTTTTCCGATGAAAAGAAGATATGTACGTCACAATTGTTTAATCCAAGCGTAGCTTGTTCCGTGATATGCATCAGGTGTTTGTACACGTCAAATGCGGCTTCTTTTCCGATTGTTTTGGCCAAACGTGTTTTTGCGGTTCCTAAAATGGCATTTTTCACGAAAACGATAAGCAGTCTTTTTTCTGGCATTCTAATAAACGATTTTCCCCTTTGTAATCCATTTTCCCCATTCTTTAGAAAAACCATGGATACGCACGGTTGGGTTTCCATGCGAATCTATTTTTTGGAGACCAGAATTGTTCCATTGGAAGAAACCACCGTATAGATTTTTTACGTTTGTATAACCTTCCTTTTTGAGTTTTTCTCCGATTGTTTGACTACGCGCACCGATACTACAGTACACAATGATTTCTGCATCTTTCGGAACGAGTTTTAGCGAAGACATACTGAAATCGTCATAACCAACGCATGTTGCACCTCGAATGTGACTGATTTCAAATTCCTCTTCTTCACGTGTGTCCAAAAAGAGAACGCTCGGGTTTCCAATTTTTCTCGCTGCTTCCGAACATGAGATAGTGGGGAAACCATTGTAGTATTGTTTCAACATCTTTTGGTACTCAGGCGATTGACCAAAGGAGTTAAATCCAATTAATAAGAAGAATAAAATAATACGCATAACCATAAGACGTTTTGTTGTCAATTTTCTTACTCGTAACAAGCTAAAGTATCAAAACTCGGTGAATATCCAGCCCAAACTCCAAGTGCTCCTCCCGAAATATTATTAGGGATATTGGTTGGTGTTGCGAATGGATTTCCTGCCGTAGCCAATTGTGTGTACTTCTTTTCCATGTACTCATACACATTTCGATCCATTTTTGACAGTTTGATAACTACCGTGTCTCCTTCTGGATAGAGAAAGCGGTATTCCTCAGGCACATTCGGACCTACTGCGTGCGGATTTTCGTAACCGAAATCGAAGGTAAGACCGTCAAAAAACTCATCATCAAATACGGGGCTGAAGGTAGGAGTGAATGATTCATCAACAGTTGATCCATTTGCAGTTGTATTGATGCGTTTGATTTCCCATTTGTACGCATCGTATTGGTTCGCAGGATCAGTTAAGGTTACCCATGAAAAACCGTGATCTGGGGTGTCAGTTTCGGGCTTCCAATAAACACTGTCGAAGGTTGTTGGGGCAAGAATACTCGTTTCTGCCGTATATGTTTTTCCTTCGTAATCAACGGTGAGGGTGTATGTTTTTCCAACTTGTCCCCATATTGCCGTGTTGAATGTTGAATATGCACAGATGTTATAGTTCGACAAGTCGGCAACGGATATCCCAAACATGGCAGCAGCCATTTCTTCTGTTCCTGGAGGAAGGTTGTTCGAACAAATTTCATCCAGTTGTACCGTAGTTGTTCCATCTGATACGGTAACGGTAGCTCCTGTGATGAAACCGTTGAGAAAGGCGTTCAAATCCGTTGGAGCGTAGACCTCTTTAGATTTTGATAGCATCACGAACGGAGGCTGCCCCGTTTCAATTTGTCCATCAATAACCAATTGTTCCTCATAACCAGGAATGTCGATTACGACCTCTTTCGTACAGCTGCTAAGCAATAGCAAAGCAGCTAGAATCGAAGCGAATATGTGTTGTTGTTTCATCGTTTAAAATTCAAAATTCCATGTTACACTTGGGATAATCGGAAACAAGGTGACTTGTTTTACCGAAATCTCAAAATCTCCTTGTAAGAAATCTCCATCATTGTCTACGTATAGGAAATAGGGATTTGCTCTATTGTACACGTTATAGACTGAAAATGCCCAATTGCTCTTAAATCGTTTTTTGACCTTAATTGTTTCTCCTGTTGTTGGATCTTCCTGTTCTTTGTACGCTTTCGAATACCAAATTGCCGAGATGTCTAATCGGTGGTAGGGCGACATTCGTGTCGAGTTCCGTTGTCCATAGTTGAATAGCAAATCCTGCCCTTGAATGTACCATGATGTAGGCAAGGTCAGTGTGTTTCCTGTTGCATAAATGAACGAGCTAGAGAAGGTCCATCGATCATTTAATTCGTAACTCGCCACAATGGATAAGTCATGGCGTCTGTCGTATTTTGCAGCAAATGGTTCGCCGTTGTTCAGATCTTCAAACACGCGTTCAGTTTTGCTCCATGTGTACCCAACCCAACCTGTAAGTTTTCCGAGAGCTTTCTTCACGAAAAATTCTGCCCCGTAGCTCCATCCGCGACCAAAAGTGAGAAGATTGTCGGTGTTGTCGTTAACATTGTCCGACGGTAAAGCACCTTCTTTGTATTCGATGAGGTTGCGCATGTCTTTGTAGTAAACTTCAACAGATGTTTCATATCGATTTTCCTTGAGGTTTTTGAAGTAACCGATCGACCCTTGCCATCCAATTTGTGGTTTAGCGATGTTCGTTGTTGGGAACCAAATGTCTGTTGGCAATGAAACAGCCGAAAGCGATGTCAAGTGGACATATTGATAGTTATAAGAATATCCAGCTTTGATGGAACTGTTGTCGGGGAGCATGTAGCGCATAGACAAGCGCGGTTCTAGTCCTTGATAAAACTTAATCAAATCGCCCTTCTGATATTCGATGGTGGAATCGGGGGTGCTGATATCGCCCTTCACGTAGCGCGTAAATGGTCCAACATGTGAGAAGGTGCTGTAGCGTAACCCTACATTAAATCGCCATTGTTCATTGAGATCGAACTCATCCAAAATATAAGCTGCTGTTTCATGACTTTTGAGCTGCTGCGCTAACCCTGTGTCGAATACAACATCTTCCTGCGAAGCAGAAACACTTGTTGGGGTGAATGTATGGAAGGTATAATGCGTTCCAAATTTAATTTTGTGGCGTGGATTTGGGAAATAGGTGAAATCCACTTTTCCGCCTAGATCACGAATTCCCGATTTTAGTTTGAAACGGAACTCATCTTGTTCGGACCCGAAACTAAAGAGGTAATCGGTGAATGTTCCGGTAACGTTCATGAAGAGTTTGTTGGAGAAAAGGTGGTTCCAACGCAAGGCTGCGATTCCATTTCCCCAAGGCATCGTAGCGTTGAAGTCTCCGCTAGGATCATTGAATACGAACTCATCTTTTCCGTAGTATCCACTGAGATAAATGCGGTCTTTTTTTCCGAGTTTGTAATTCATTTTTAGATTGAGATCGTAGAAGTAATAACTCGATCCTGCAAAAGGTGAGGTGTCCGAGATCGCGGCTTTCATGATGACATCAATGTAGGTTCTTCGTCCCGAAACCATGAACGAGCCTTTGTCTTTTTTTAGCGGACCTTCCACGGTAACTCTCGATGAAATCACGCCCAAACCTCCTTTTACGCTCAATCGTTTGTAGTTTCCTTCGTTCATGTTGACTTCCAACACTGATGACATTCGTCCTCCAAAATTGGCAGGCATT
The DNA here is from genome assembly GCA_013373595.1 of Flavobacteriales bacterium. GTDB lineage: Bacteria > Bacteroidota > Bacteroidia > Flavobacteriales_D > Crocinitomicaceae > UBA4466. Next base: position 3,949 of record JABXHO010000124.1, read on the forward strand.
CCTCCTTTGATCAAATTCACGCTCTTAACAGCATCCGAATTGAAAACTGAAAAGAAGCCAAATAAGTGTGCCGCGTTGTACACAACAGCTTCATCCAATAACACGAGGTTTTGATCAGGTCCACCACCGCGAACATAAAAACCTTGTCCACCTTCTGAAGCAGACGATACTCCAGGAAGCAATTGAATCGTTTTCACCACATCCACCTCCCCGAGAAAAGCAGGTAATTTTTTTATCTCTTCGATGTCCAGCTCTATCTGTCCAATCTTTGTGCTTTTTGTGTTGTCGGATGCTTCTCCGTTCACAACTACTTCGTCTACTTCTTGAACATTGCTGCCTGCTTCAAAATCAAACTGAACATCTCCATCTAGCACGATTTCGCGTGTTTCTGTTTCCATTCCTCCAATTCTAAACTCAACTTGATACGTACCGCATGGAACCGTTAATGAGTAGAAGCCGTAGGTATTCGTTAGAACGCCCTTGGAAATGCTGGGGATGAAAACTTTGGCGTCAATAATCGTCTCACCGTCGCTTGCATTGGTAATGTAGCCACTTAGTGTGCAATTTTGTTGTGAGAATGAAAAAAATGAAATGAGTGCGAACGCACAGGTTATCAAGCGGTACATTGAAAAAAATGTTTACTCCAAAGTTCGTCATTCTTTCACTTTTCTACAACCCCGACTAAATGATTTAACAAAATCATCAAATAGGCGAATTCATGCAAGATGAGTGTTGCATCGATGAACGTACATTTTCTGCGTTGTCATGCGTTCACTATGTGTGTTTCTATCGGCGAATTTATGCCGAACGCTTCATTTCTGAAAGGCTAAAATGAACTGCTTCGCAGGCCTTGCATCAATCAACCGTTAGGCATTTGATCCGCCTAAAAACATACATTATGAACACATTTCAAACAAAACCTACAAATGACAATCGCATGATGAAGCAACTCTTTCAGCATGTATTTCAGATTCAATTTCAACTTGACAAATCAATTGATTGTGCTTGTGTGAATCCTGAAGAGCTCAAGGCCGTGTCCGAAAGAATGAGTGAACTCTTGGAATTGCTGATGGCACTTGATGAATCATAAGTTCAGCTTTTCGGGAAAGAACGAAGCGGGCGTGAATTGGAAAACATGCCCGTTTTTCTATTAAAATCGATATCGCTTCTACTTGTTAATGGGCATTTTTCCCGTAAATTTGACCTTCTTAAAAAAGAATTGCACGCATGAAGGTTTCATACAATTGGTTAAAACAATACGTTGATACAGATTTGTCGCCCGAAGAAATGGGTAAAATCCTTACGGATACGGGATTAGAGGTTGAAGGAATTACAAAAATAGAAGCTGTAAAAGGCGGATTAGAAGGCGTTTTTATTGGTGAAGTGCTTACATGCGAGAAACACCCAGATGCTGACCGTTTGAAAGTAACAACCGTTTCGATTGGTGAAGAACCATTACAAATTGTGTGTGGTGCACCGAACGTAGCAGCAGGAGAAAAAGTGATTGTGGCAACCGTAGGTTGCACGTTGCATCCAACTCCAGAGGAAGATTTCAAAATCAAGAAATCGAAAATTCGCGGAGTGGAATCGTTTGGGATGTTGTGCGCAGAGGATGAATTAGGTCTTGGTGAGTCGCATGATGGAATTCTGTTGTTAGAATCGAATGCTGAGGTCGGATCACCTGCGGCATCATACTTCGGACTTGAAGATGATTACGAAATTGAAATTGGACTAACACCTAACCGTTCAGATGCTCTTGGACATATTGGTGTGGCGAGAGATTTAGTGGCGTTTTTGAACGTTCACCAAGATAAAGGTTTGACATTACACTTACCTGACGTAAGTGTGTTTAAGGTTGAAAACAATGAATTACCAATTACCGTCGAAGTAGACGATGCTGATTTGTGTCCACGATACATGGGAACATCGATTAAATCGGTAAAAGTGGGAGCTTCTCCTGCGTGGTTACAGAAAAGATTGAGATCAATTGGTTTGTCACCCATCAATAATATTGTAGATGTTACGAATTTCGTGATGCACGAATTGGGAACGCCGCTTCATGCATTCGATGCTGCAAAATTGAATGGGAAAATCGTTGTGAAAAAAGCAAATGATGGCGATACATTTACCACTTTGGATGAAGTGGAACGCTCACTTGGAGCAGATCAGTTGATGATTACGAACGGATCGGATCACCTTTGCATCGCAGGTGTGTTTGGTGGTGACGATTCTGGAATTTCGAATGAAACAACGGATGTTTTCCTTGAATCTGCGTATTTCAATGCGGTGTCGGTTCGAAAAACAGCGAAAGCACATGGTTTGAATACAGACTCTTCGTTTCGTTACGAACGCGGTGTAGATCCGAATATGACAGATTATGCTCTAAAACGCGCGGTTTTATTGATCCAAGAAGTTGCGGGAGGAACGATCGCCATGGATGTTGTGGATACCAATCCAAAGCCTGTTGAAAATGTAACTGTTGCGTTTTCGTATGATCGCTGTAATCGATTGATTGGGACAGAAATTCCAATAGATACTGTAAATGCGATTCTCAAGGAATTAGATATTACAATTCTGAGTGAAGAGAATGGAGTAGCTCAATTGGAAATTCCTGCGTACCGCGTGGATGTGACACGTGAAGCGGACGTAGTAGAGGAAGTGTTGCGAATTTTTGGTTTCAACAATGTTCCTGTTCCTGATAAATTGAATACGTCTTTACCGCTTTTCACAAAGCCAAACGTAGAAAAGTTACAGACAACCGTTTCAGAAATGTTGGTTGGAATGGGATGTATTGAAACGATGAATAACTCTTTAACAAAAGCGGAATATGCGGAGAAGTTAGGGGGAGAGGTTGTGAAATCATCGCGAAATGTGGAAATGTTGAATCCGCTAAGTCAGGATTTAAATGTGATGCGTCAATCTTTGGTGTACAATGCCTTGGAAACAGTTCAGCACAACCAAAACAGACAAAATCCAGACTTGAAATTGTTCGAATTTGGAAAAGTGTATCATAAATACGATGATGGTTACTCAGAAAACCGTCGTTTGATCATTGCCTTGACGGGTAAGCGTGAGGCAGAAAATTGGAATTCGAATGGAGATATTACTTCCTTCTTTACAATCAAAGGGACGGCACGAGCATTGTTTGAGCGCGTTGGTTTATTGGGGATGTTGAAAGAATCTCCCTTGAAGAATTCGCTCTTGCAAGATGGTGTTCAATTGTCGATTTTGAAGCGGAAAGTTGGCGAAATCGGGTGGATTACTCCTGCATTGAAGAAATACTTTGGAATCAAGCAAGATGTATTTATTGCCGATATCGATTGGGATGTTGTGATCGACTCTCTCAAAATGGTGAAAGTAAAATATACGGAGCTTCCAAAAACCTTTGCTGTTCGTCGCGATTTCTCATTGTTGATTGATCAAAAAGTCACCTTTGCGGAGATTGAGCAAATTGCGTCTGCAAGCGACCGAAAAATCTTGAAAGAAGTTGGATTGTTCGACGTCTACGAAGGAAAGAACCTTGAAGCAGGTAAGAAATCGTACGCTGTCTCATTTAAGTTTCAGGATGCTGAAAAAACGCTTAAGGACAAGCAAGTTGATGCGGTGATGGATAAAATTCGCGGACAACTTGAGTCTAAATTGGGTGCACAACTGAGATAGGATGCACTTTTCCCCCGCTTCGATTTTTCGTTATTTACGCGAGTGTTATGAGCTCGACACAAAGACGATAAATGTCACCAATTTTTTTGCTCAAAAAGTAGAGGACAGAATTTGGGTAGAAGGAAGGGATGAGGTTCTCAATGGCACATTACCGTATTTGCCTTTACTTGATGATCAAGCGGAGAAAATAGAAGAGAATCTTTCGTTCTATTCAAAAGAGAAGTCGCTGTATGCTTTCGCTCATTTTATTGTAGGAAGAACTGGTGGATATCGAGTTTGTG
>JABXHO010000161.1 GCA_013373595.1 Flavobacteriales bacterium
ATCATGATCAACTGTAACCCAGAAACGGTTTCTACCGATTTCGATACAGCAGATAAACTCTATTTTGAGCCTGTTTTCTGGGAGCACATTTACGATATCATCAAACATGAGAAGCCAGAAGGAGTGATTGTTCAATTAGGTGGACAAACAGCTTTGAAGTTGGCGGAGAAGTTGGAACGATACGGAATCAAAATTTTTGGAACAAGCTACGAAGCGCTCGATTTAGCAGAAGATCGTGGACGTTTCTCGAAATTGTTAGAGAAAAACAATATTCCGTTCCCCAAATATGGTGTTGTTGAAGATGCGGAACAAGCATTGGAGCTTGCTCAAGAACTTGGTTATCCTTTGTTGGTGCGTCCGTCTTATGTATTGGGAGGACAAAAAATGAAGATCGTCATTAACGACGAGGAATTAGAGCACCACGTGGTGGATATTCTTCGCGAAATGGGAGATAACCAAATTTTGCTCGATCACTTCCTCGGTGGAGCCATCGAAGCGGAAGCTGATGCAATTTGTGACGGAGAAAACGTGTACATCATTGGAGTAATGCAACACATTGAGCCTGCGGGAATCCACTCGGGAGATTCGTATGCAGTTCTTCCTCCATACAACCTCGGAGACTTGGTGATGCAGCAAATTATCGATATCACAACCAAAATTGCGGTAGAGCTGAAAACAGTTGGATTGATGAACATCCAATTTGCAATTAAAGATGATGTCGTATATGTAATTGAAGCCAACCCAAGAGCTTCACGTACAGTACCGTTCATAGCGAAAGCATACGATGAGCCGTATGTGAATTACGCGACAAAAGTGATGTTGGGAGATAAGAAAGTAACTGATTTCGACTTCAATCCGAAGAAAGAAGGATATGCGGTGAAAATTCCTGTTTTCTCTTACAACAAGTTCCCAGATGTGAAGAAAGAACTCGGTCCAGAGATGAAATCGACAGGTGAAGCGATTCGCTTTATCAAAGATTTGCGCGATCCATTCTTCCGTAAAATCTTCTCGGAGCGAAACATGCACTTATCGAAATAAAAAATGGTTGAAGCGAGCTTAACGGGTCTAGTCCGAACATTACTCATCATTATTGGTGTCTTTGTTTTGTTACGTTTCATAGGGCAACTCATGAATGCTAAACGAAACATGGCAGAGGAGGAGCGTATGAAAGATCGGGAAAAGAAGATTCGAAAAGCGCGCGAGAAAACCGCTAAGAACCTAGGAAAAACGACTGTCATAAAAAACGGCAGAAGTAGTGTAGGTGACGTGGAAGATGTCGATTTCGAGGAAATCGATGATTGATTTCACGACTATTTCATTCAATATTATTTAATGTACCATGGGTATTCTGTAAATCAGGATGCCTAATGGTACATTTTGATTATTTTTATCAGCTTTAATACGAATCTAATACTATGGACAAGGTAAAGTCATTTTTCTCTAAGCACTGGATGCATTTTGCAGTAATCGCTGTCTTTTTTGTGATTGCTCGAGTGTATTTTTCGTTACAATTCGAAGATTATGGACTCAAGCAACATGATATTGAGCAGTTCAAGGGAATGTCAAACGAAATTCAACACTTTCGTGAAGAAACTGGAGAAGAGCCTTTGTGGACAAATGCGATGTTCGGAGGAATGCCGGCTACACAGATCTCAGTCAGATATGGAGGTAACATTTTCAAATACATTACAAGTTCCTTCATGTCCATGTTCCCATCGCCTGCGGGAATTTTCTTATTGCACTTAATTGGTTTCTATATTTTTGCGCTATTCCTCAGACTGAAGCCCCTTGTTGGTCTTGTTGGAGCCATAGCATTTGCCTTTGCAAGTTACGAAATTGTCATTTTGCAAGCTGGGCATAACTCCAAAGCAATGGCAGTTGCCTTCTTACCTACAGTACTCGGAGCGTTTATATACGCCTATCGGAAAAATTGGAAGTGGGGAGCCGTCCTCTCTGCGCTGTTTATGGGCTTTGAACTATCACAGAACCACTATCAAGTAACTTACTATATGGTTATTCTGCTCGTGGGACTTGGAATTTATTTTGCAATTGAAGCCTTCCAAAAGAAAACATTGAAGAGATTCTCCTTCGCAACAGGAGGATTACTTGTTGGGTACCTGATTGCCCTGTTTATTAACTATGGAAGTATTTCCATGACGAATCAATATGCCAAGCACACGATTCGTGGAGCTAACGACCTGACAGTTGCTCCTGATGGTTCTGAAGTGAAAGCGGCAGAAGGATTGGATAAAGATTATATCACGAATTGGAGTTACGGGATTGATGAATCATTTACGCTCGTTTCTCCTTATGTTAAAGGTTCGCACAACAGTTTCCCTATCGTTCAAACGCAATTTGCGGAAATGTTGGAAGATGGAGATTACACACAAGCTGAAAAATCTAATATTCTTGGTAATCGATTGTATTGGGGAGAACAAGCAATTACTTCGGGGCCGGTTTACCTAGGGGTAATTACCGTATTTCTGGCATTGCTTGGAATGGTGTTCTTGAAAGATCGTATAAAATGGGTGTATTTAGCAGTTTCGGTTTTAGCACTGATGCTTTCCTGGGGGAAACATTTTATGGGATTGACCGATTTCTTTATCGATAATGTTCCATTGTATTCAAGCTTTAGGACAGTAACCATTATTCTCATACTGCTTGAGTTAACGTTCCCTGTTGTAGCTGTAATGATTCTTCAGAAATTCTACGTTGAGCGTGAGAACTTGAAGGAACAAAGCAAGAAGTTTTTAATCGTGTCAGGAGCATTTTTGGTACTTCTACTTGGATTGAAATTCGTTGGTATTGATAATGTTTATGCGTCGAAAGCAGAAATTGAGGCGAACGACGAAGAAGTGATTGGAAATCAAATTATGAGACAGCTGCAACAATTGACGCCAGAAGAGGTGCAAATGTTCCAGCAGCAACGTGGAATTAATTTGACAAACCCGCAAGAATTGAAGGCCTTTATTGATGCTCAAATTGAGACGAGTTTAGAAGGATCAGATGCCATTCGAAAATTCAGAAAAGACGTTTATGATCACTCAACAACGCGTTCAATCATTTTGGCAATTTTCGGAATGGGAATCATTGCCTTATTCTTCTATACATCATTACCTTCCATGGCGATTGCTGGAGGTTTGGCTGTGTTGATGCTGATTGACTTTGTTGGTGTAGACACAAACTACATCGGTAAACTCGAGATGAATGATAAGCGCGAAAGAGAATACGTTCATTGGGTGCCAGAAGCAGAGACTGCGTATCCACTAGCAGCAACTCCTGCAGATAATGTCATTCTTGAAAACGAGATAAAAGAAAATCCATCGCTCGAAGCAAAAATCGAGAAAGGAAAGAATAAAGGAAAGGAAAAGGCGCGAGAATTGGATTACGCTCGTAAATTCCAAACACGTGTTGAAGATGCTTACAAGTTCGCTGCACTTAATGCGAATACGAACTATCGTGTTTTCGAAACGGATGGTGCTTTTGGTAGCTCACGTGCATCTTATTTCCATAAATCAATTGGTGGTTATCACGGAGCAAAACTGCGCAAGTTCCAAAACTTGGCTGAATTCCATCTGTATTCGATGAATAACAGTGTACTCGACATGTTGAATGTGAAGTACATTATTCAGAGAGGACAAGTATCTCCGAACCAAACTGCCTTGGGCAATGCTTGGTTGGTATCGAAAGTGGAAACATATCCATCTGCAGATGACGAAATACGTGCGCTAGGAAGTGAATTCACCCTCAAAAACACTGGGCAGGGCGAATTCTTGGTGAATGGAGCTCCAAAAGAGGAAGCAAAAGTTTACGGCCAGGAGAACCTTCAGTATGTAGTCGATCGCATGGACATGCAAACAAATCGACCAACAAAAGATACGATCAAGGTGTCATTAACAAATGGATTGCAAGTAGGACAAACAGTTTCCTTCGCAATGGATGCAAATGGGGTAACAGAATTGATCCCAATGCAAACACTTGAAATGGACACGACACGTTCATTCCAATCTTTGCTTACAATGACATTAAATGATCGTTTTGATCCTAAAAATGAAGCCTTAATGTTAACATCTGAAGCGAAGAAGTTGAGCACGAAAGAGTTTTCAGGTAAAGGTTCTGTTGAAATGACAAGCTACGCTCCGAATGCAATTAGCTATTCAGCTGACCTGAAAGGAAAGCAACTCATTGTGTTCTCTGAAATCTACTACGAAGATGGTTGGAAAGCATTTGTGGATGGAAAAGAAAAAGAAATCCTAAATGTGAACTATGCACTTCGCGGACTGGAAGTAGACGAAGGAAAACACAAAATTGAATTCAAATTTGATATTCCAAAATTCCACACAGCAGAAACAATGGCAACGGTGGGATCAGTGTTGATTATATTGTTGATTGGAGGAATGTTGTTTTGGGATTGGAAACGACTGAAAGAAACAAAAACTACGGGTGTAGATGATAAGTAAAGTTGTTTTCGTTATTCAAGCGCGTTCTGGTTCAACTCGATTACCTAAGAAAGTTCTTCGAGATTTTTATGAAGGAAAAACGATATTAGATATCATCCTAACGAAAATGATAGAACATTTTGGGAAGGAGTCGATTGTTTTAGCCACGTCTGTTGCTATTGAAGACAATGCAATAGAGGTAATAGGAACAAATTATGGGGTGCGTGTTTTTCGGGGAAGTGAAAGCAACGTTTTATCTCGATTTCTTGGTGCAGCTAAACAGTTCGATATCAATCGTATTGTTCGTGTATGTGCTGACAACCCTTTCCTCTCTATGGAATTCCTTAGAATACTTGTTGATTCAGCAGTTGAAAGAGATGCTGACTACGTTAGTTTTAAGATGAGTAATGGGCGACCAACTATATTGAGTCATATTGGTTTGTTCGCAGAATATGTCTCTAGAGATTGTCTAGAAAAGGTATCTGATAGTACACAAGAATCAGTATTCTTGGAACACGTAACAAACTATGTTTACTCAAGACCTCAGGATTTTAACGTTGTCCTTCTTGACCTTCCAGATTATGTGTCTAATGAAAATAATATTCGATTAACTTGCGATACGCAAGAAGATTTTGAATTACTTCAGGAGATTTATAGAACCTTAAAAGGTGAAGAAATAGAAGTCTCTGAATTATTGCATAAGATCAAGGCGAATCAATATTGGATCGATCAAATGAAAATGGAAATTAACAAGAATAAAAAGTAGAAATGATAGACAAGGATAAAGTATACGTTATTGGAGAAATCGGTCAGAATCACAACGGGTCTGTTGATATGGCAAAGTTACTTGTTGATTTGGTCTGTATGCCAACGAAAGAAGATAATTTTGGTTTGTCCTTAAAAGGCATGGATGCGGTTAAATTAACCAAAAGAGATCTTTCACAGGAGTTATCTAATTCTATGATGAATCAACCATATGATAGTCCAAACTCCTTTGGAAGGACATATGGAGAACACAGAGCAGCGCTAGAGTTAAATGATGAGGAACACTACGAAGTGTATAAGTATGCAAAGGAAAAAGGATTAGACTTTGTTGAGACCTTGTGTGCTCCTGGTTGTTTGAGTATCTTCCGATATTTTCAGCCGGATTACCTAAAAGTAGCGAGTAGAGATTTGACAAATATCCCATTATTGGAGGCTATGGCAGAAACAAAGGTTCCAATGATTCTATCAACGGGAATGGCTTCAAAATCGGAATTGGATGATGGTTTAACAGCGATTACTAAGTATCACTCAGATATTTCAATACTTCACTGTGTGTCAGAATATCCTACGCATCCAAATAATGCTAACCTACGAACAATTCTATATTTACAGAAACATTACCCAGAATATGTTATTGGTTATTCTGACCATACTATTGGTATTTCTGCTCCGGTTTCAGCGATGGCAATGGGAGCTAAGATTATAGAAAAGCACATAACGATTAATCGTGGATTAAAAGGAACGGATCAAATTGGTTCATTAGGTCCTGATGGAATTGCTCGAATGATGAGAGATATTCGTTTGATTGAAATGTCACTTGGAGAAGAAGATATGTTCATCTCGGATTCTACGGTTTCTGCAAGAAAGAAATTGGAAAGGTCTATTGCAGTCAATAAGAAGATGTTTAAAGGTGATGTGATTTCAGAAGAAGACCTTCACATGTTATCTCCTGGCGATGGGTTCAAATGGATGGAGAAATCGAAAGTTATAGGAAAAACTCTTATTAAAGATATTGGAGAAGATGAAGTGATTTATCAAGAATACCTCGCTTAATAATGGAATTACCAAAGATAATCTTTACTGATATAGATGGAGTATGGACCGACGGAGGGATGTACTACGATGAATCTGATACTGAACTGAAAAAGTTCAACACAAGTGATAGTGTAGGAGTTCTATTCGCTCAACTTTTGGACATCCCTGTTGTGATTTTGACAGGGGAGAATTCGCTCATTGTTAAACGACGAGCTAAAAAACTTAAGATTAAAGAGGTGTATCTTGGAGCTAAGAATAAATTAGAGTTGGCAAAAAATGTCTGCACAAGTTATGGTTTTACTCTATCTGATGCTGCATTTATTGGAGATGACATCAATGATTTAACATTATTAAAGGAAGTCGGGTATGCAGGTGCACCTTGTACTTCCAAAAGTTATGTTACTAGGGAAACGGATTATGTAACAAAGGTAAAGGGTGGAGAAGGAGCATTTAGAGATTTTGTTGAACACCTTTTTGAGCGCTCAAATAAATTGGAATATGTTCTGGATTTGTACTTGAAAAATAATGGTCATTAAGGAGCTATAAATGGAGAAATGCCCTGTTTGTCAGTCATCGAATTCAAGAGGATTACTGAAATGGAATTAGTACACAATCAATAAGTGTAGCAGCTGTAAGTTGATTTACACTCTATCCTTACCATCAGAAAAGGAGTTGGCGGAGTTATATTAAGGCTTCTTGTTCAATAAACTGCAGATTACGAAATTGAACGTCAAGTAATCAAGCGAAAGAAAAAGGTGAAGAGGCTCTTGTGAATTCATCAAATAATAAATTCTTGGATTATGGAGGAGGAACAGGTGTGGTTTACAGAGCTACAACTGAGCTCAGGTTCGACTGCTATTACCATTACTTGGACGAGGACGCTAAAAAAATCCATTGAAAATTTCGGGCTTGAAAAAGAGAAGATAATTGAAAGCTTAACTGACACTGATTTGGAGTTTGATTATATCCTTTCTCATAATGTAATTGAGCATGTTATTGATCCAATAAAATTCACAACAGATTTAATTGGAAAATTGCATCCCGGTGGTTAGCTGGTGATTAAAACTCCTCATGAAAGTAATACAGAGTTGTTTTTCAATCCTATGATATCTGTAAAAGGACATTTTTAAGATCGCTGAAATATAATTCATTTGGGAAGTCGCTTCGTGCTTACATAGCACACTTCTAGTCTTGTGACCCTCCATGACATTTATATTCGTTCTCAAAAGACAAGCAGATAAGGGAATATCAACCTGTCTTGTTTCGAGTACTGCTCTTGCCAATTATTCCATTTGAGGTACTCACTTCAACTAGTGAGAAAACTACTACTCAAGTTGAAAATTTTATCTCTAGGAGGTCTTATATTTGCTGCAATAAAAGACGATCAGTCCACGATATGAGTAAGGTGCTGCCAAAACCGCGTCGCTACTTTTCCATCAAGTTTGAAGGCATATTCACGTATGAAAGTATCGTGATTAAAAGTAATACTTGACTCGTAGAGAAGTGTTTGAATGCACGCACTTAATTCATCAGAGTTTGTGGCTCTAATGGCAATTTTATTATTTACATAATTTTGTATATCCTGTTGTAGGTAATCAAGTGTTATGAGAGGCTTCTTAAAAAATGCAGCTTCAGCACCAACTGTTGAGAAACAAGTGATAACTGCGTCAGCTAGGATAAGAAGATCGTACAAGTCAATTTCATTTTTATATATAGAGTAACCTTCAGTGATACCAAGCTCTTGAGCAATTTTTTCATAGTAACTAGTTTCTTCATTCGGATGAACTTTTACCAAAACATGCTCTGTTTGACGATTCAATACCAAGCTGAAAGTATCAATCGCAGCACGTTTTCTGAGATTTTCATCTCTCTGAGGTTGTGAAAAAAACACGATTAATGGTTTAGAGCTATTTTTGTATTTATCAATGAGTTTTGAGTTGGAAGAAACTTGATCAGTAGATATAAAATCCGTGCGTGGTTGTCCTATTATATGGATTTGTTGAGACGAGAATGACCCTATTTCCGTTAGGAAATTTGCAGACTGTTCACCCCAAACGAACATATGATCTACGAGTTTGTTCATTTGAATATCACTCTTTGAGTAAACATAAGCAGGATGTAGATGGTGAATTGAACCATGTTGTATTCCTATAGTTTTTATTCCACAGCTTTTTGCAGCATCAAGTATTGATTTAATGGATGGACTGTTTTCATCAATAGAAGAAATTGCCTCACATCTACTCGAAGAGAAGAAATGTTTAAATGACAGAAATTGGAAATAATAGATAAGGCTTGAATGATGGTTCACACGAAGTCGATCTAGTAAATATTTCTCAATTCCGAGGGGAAGAAGCTCAATTGAACGATATACATCCTTTAATTCAGTACTTTTTTTCTTTATGGCAGTACGTGTACTTTTTCTGAGGTAATTCTTCAACGTAAAAGGACTGGCTAGGGTATCCATCTTAGCTGATTTGTAGAATTCAGAAAAGGTATACTTAATCGTGTTTTTACCTTTAATTTTTGGGAAGGGTAGGAAGATTAGAATTCCTGAATCCTCTCTTGGCGAAGATATGATCTTTCCGAAATACCTGTTTTGAGCATTGCTCCCATTATTGCTGTATTGAGATGAGCTAGTAAGAAAGAGGAACTTCTTTTTCTTCATCTTATTTGATTTGACAAAGCTCGAAAACCAATAAATGATGGTTAAAATTAGGAATTTAAGCACGATAGAATAATTCTTCTTCTTAGAAGGCTTTTGAGGAGGAATAATCTTTACGTGTTTAGAGGACTCAAAATACTGTGCAGTTGTTGAGTCCCCTGCGAATATCACGATAGAATCTGATTCAACAAGTCTAATGCTTCTGCACAAATAGAGTGAGTTTCTTACATCAAAATAGGCTCTAAAACGCTGGTAGTGCCATATTGAGAAATCTTTTGAAACAAGATCCTTTAGGTTTGTAGAGTTTAAAATCAAATCAGGCACCTTAAGAAGAGCTTCCATTACTTCTCTGTTGATGATCTCTTTGAGCTCTTCATTAATCTCGATCAGTTCGGCATTAAAATACTTGGAATATGTCTCGAATAAAACCTTATCATAGAACAAAACACTTCTAGTGGTGTTATTTTGTTTAATTTCTTCAATCTCTTTATTGGTTAAAGAGCGTAGTACGATATATTGTGAGCTGTTGTCGGTTTTATCCACTTCCTAAAAAAATATTAGCTAATTTAGCACAATATTGGGTGATTTGAGTTTCGATAGTTTAATTATTGTTTGATAATGGGAATGCTTCAAAATGACGCCTTAAAAACCTCCATTATTTCGTATGTTGGAGCAGTTCTTGGATACATCAATAAAGGACTTCTTTTTGTTGCCCTATTATCTATAGATGAAATTGGAATTCTTAACTTATTACTTTCAACTTCCATACTTTTTGCTCAATTTTCTAACTTGGGAACCTACAATGTAATTTGGCGTTTTTTTCCTTCAGTAAAAAGAAAAGATAATCATCATTATGGCTTTTTGTCCTTCAATATTCTAATTGCACTTGTTGGAGCAGTGTTTTTCACATTGCTATTATTGCTGTTTTACGGACAAATTGAAGAGTATTATTCGGAGGAATCTGCTCGTTTCATGAACTATTTTTTCTGGACGGTTCCAACAGGAATTGCAATTCTGCTCAATAAATTGCTCGACGGGTATTCAAGAGCCATATACAAAAGTGTATTCAGCATATTTTCAAATGATCTCTTACTTAGGCTTTTCACAACAATTGTCTTGGTTGGGTATTATTTTGAGTTATTCGGATTTGATGTTCTGTTAATTATCCTTTGTCTATCACAATGGTTACCAGTAATGCTGGTTATTTTCTATCTAAAAAAACTGGGGGAATGGAATGTTTCACATAAGAATATTGCGCTACCAAGGAAGTTGAAAAGGGTTATTTACTATTATTCTAGTTATGTATACATGAATAGTATTGGAGCCAATATTGTTCTTTCGATTGATGCAATTATGGTTGCAGGAATGCTAGGGCTAGAAGAAACAGGAGTTTATACTACCGTCATGTTCATGTCTAGAGTGTTAGTTATTCCTTATAGTGCGATATTAAGAGTGGCTTCTCCCTTGATCCCTAAATATTGGAAAAACAACGCAATGGATGATCTTCAGTCCATTTATTTACGTGTGAGTTCCGTTTCTTTATTGATCGGATTATACCTTTTTGGCGGAGTTTGGATCACGAGACAGGATCTGTTTATTATTCTTCCAGAAGAGTTTAAGACTGGTATATATGTGTTTTTATGCATTATGATAGGTCGAATTTCAGACATGTACGGAGGACTGAATTCAGCGATACTTATTACTTCCAAGAAATATAAGTCCGACTTAATTTTTACAGGGATACTTGTGGTTCTGGTTATCTACTTAAATTACACTTTAATTCCTATATACGGAGTTTTAGGAGCTGCAGTGTCAACTTCTGTAGCATTTATTGTTTACAATGTCTTACGTGTTCTTTTTGTTTGGTGGCACTATAAATTACACCCATTTTCAATAGGGAATTTGTACGTCTTTATTGTTTTTGGAGGCGTCATTTTTCTTTTCGAAATTTTCAGCTTTGGACCGTTAAACGTTTTTGTTTCGATCTTATTGAAAGGAGCTGTATTTACAGGATTGTTTCTAGGAACTATTTATGTTTTTAAAATCGAACCGAATTTTGTTCGATTTGTCGATAAGTGGAAGTTTAAGTTGTTGAAAATAAAATGATATTAGTGGATGACATTCACATGTCCCGTTACAAAAACCTCTTCCTCATCATCAATTGAATAGAGTAATTGGTATACATAAACACCCGTTTGTACTTTTCGATTCAGGTAGTAGCCACTCCAAACTTCTGCGGGGTTTTCTGACTCAAAAACAACTTCTCCCCAGCAGTCATATATCTTAAATAAATAGCGTGTAAAGTCGCATTCGTGAACGGGACCAAACGTATTGTTGAATTTGCCGTTGTCGTGAGGAGTAAAGCTGTTAGGGAGATACACTTCACACAAACAATCTGTTGTTTCAATGAGGATTTCGTCATATGCCTGACCGCAAGCATTGGTAACGGATGCAGCGTAAATTCCCGCCTCATTCACAATAATTACTGGTTCCTGACTTCCAATATTCCAATTGACCACACCATTAGCGTTCGTGCTGCTCAAGAAGAATTGGTCTCCAAAACAAATAACAGTATCGGGGCCTAAATCAATGGTTGGGGAGCTGGTGTATGAGATCGTAATTTCATCTTCATAACTGCAAAATTGATTATTTACCGTTGCCGAATACGTTCCAGGTTGATCTACGTAAAGGGTAGGTGATTGTGTCCCATTTTGCCAAGTGGTTGTTGTATTGGGAATAGCTGTATTCAATGTTATTCCGTCTCCAGTACAAAGGATCGTATCATTTCCGAGATCAAAAATGGGTAAGTCATTAACAGTTAAGTCTATACTGTCTATGGAGGTCCCACATTGATTCGTTCCTTCCACCCAAATAATTCCAGTTTGATTTGCCGTAATGGATGAAGATGTTTCATTGGTCGACCAGAGGTACGTGTCTACAAATTGAGTCGAAGGACTTAGCACAATTGTTTCTCCATCACAAATGCTGGTATCATTTCCTAAATCTACAGTTGGTGGTGTAAGCGTAGAAATGGTGATAGAATCTGTAAAGATGCAAGAAGAAATACTTACTTCCACCCAGTAAACTCCTGAAGAATTCACTGTGTATGTGCTGTTTGTCGAATTGTCTTGCCATAAATACGTCGCGGAATTCGAAGAAGCATCGAGTGTTAACGTTGTTCCAGAGCAAAGAGTGGTATCATTGCCAAGATTTATGTTTGCCTGAGGAGTTGAGACAATAACAGAGTCGGTATAGCTTCCACATTGATCAATAACATTCACCCAATAAATTCCCGCTTGATCGACTAGGAAAGAATTAACCGTAGAGCCATTTTGCCATGTGTAATTGCTCGCACCTGAAGGAACTGTAAGCGTTTGTGAAGCGCCTGGACATAACGTAAAATCCGAACCTAAGTCTAAAGAATAAGGTGAAATTTCTGTAACATTCAAGGTAATAATAGAATCACACGTAGAGGAGATTGGTATTGTGTCGATATACGTTCCCGCACTTGTAATGTATCCTCCGCTATATTGCACACTATCTCCACTACACAAAGTGATGTTTTGCGATCCTGAATAGGAATTTACTGATGGTGATAAAATGATTGTCGTGTCTAGTGTGATGTTACAGTTGCTTACATTATTGGTAGCGGTAATTTCGAATTGTGTGGTGGTCGAATAAATCCCTGTGTTGAAAACAAGGTTCCCACAGTTTCCTGGTTGGATTGGACCGACTGGCGTATTCGTGTTTGCGTTAATGAGTTGATAGCTAACATCCAACTCTGTGTTGTAAAGTGTAATTTGAGCTGAATCCGCATTGCAGTTCGGAAACTCTACAACATCCATTGTTAAAGGCAGGCAGCTTTGGTACACATCGAGTATTTGTTCAGAGTTGAGAACGATGTCGTATACTCTCAGTTGATCGATTGTGCCATGAAATGTACTCGTATGATTGGTAACACCAGAACTTGCTCCAACTGTTGTTGTATAGTTCTGACTCCCATTGAAACAAACGGCGGTGGGAAAGTCAATCGTCATAGTCGTGGAGTACTCTGCACAGTTGACATAGAGCTTCACGACACGATTTTCACTAATATTATTCTGAACCGAAAGAGCGACAAATGTTTCTTGATTGTTGGGAATCAAAATCCCAGCGTTTGTATACCGATCGCCAGCCGAAAACCCCGTACAGTTTTGGTGTATATTCACTTGGTTATTTAGCGTTGCTACATTGTAGTCTCCAAGGTTGAATTGAAGAATAGAGTATCCGCGATAGGTAGAAGTGCATTGTTCACGAATAGAGAAAATACCCATCCCGTTTCCTTGGGAACTTGGGTTGATCCATGCACAAACAGTGAAGTCATTTACCAAATTCATACTCGGGGAAATGGACACAAAGTCATCATTTCCATCAAAAAAAAGCCCTTGACCACATTGAGTAGGTGCAAATTGAGCTCCGTTGTTGGTAATTGTATAATTTCCAGATCCCAAATTACTTAAGTCACCATCGAAAGGAAGGCGCAACAGTTGTCTCATCAAGGTCGAGAGGACATTGACTAAATGAGTAACTAATCCCGAAGAAAAGTACGAGAAAAAGGGAGTAGAGGCTTTTCATCGGTACGCTTGTCTACTTCACAAACGCTCGAATGTCAACTTTGTGAACCTTCTCAGCTGTATTTGCCGTAACCGTTACGGTCTTTTTGATCTCGTTCTTCTGTCCTGGTTTTGATTTGAATGTAACTACAATCTCATCTGATTCTCCTGGAGCAATAGGCGCTTCTGGTTTCTTCGGAGTAGTACATCCACAAGTTGTTGAAACGTCGCTAATGATCAACGGCTTTTTCCCCGTATTCTTCACGATGAACGAAGTTCGGTTTTCAACTTCTGGCTCAACATCACCAAAATCATGAAGTACTTTATCGAACTCAAGCGTTGTTAGATTCGCTGCTTTTTCCTTTTCTCGCTTCGCTTCTTCTTTCTCGAATTCAGATAATTCTTTTTCCAATTCAGCATTGGTTTCAGAGTTCGCAATCACGGTAGAGCGTACTTCTCCTTCAACACTTTCAATAGCATCGCTATCGTTATTGCAAGACATTAATACTGCTGATAAGGCAAAAATAGAAACAACTGTTTTTTTCATAATGTGTTCAACTTTGATGGTCAAAATTAGCAAAAATAGATCGATTAATTCTTCGCTTCAAGCGCCTTTTCGTAATCATCCGATTCGATTACTTCAATCGCTTTTTGAAGAATTTCATTAGAATCATTGTAAACCTGATAGAATTCATTGTATCCCCAAATGTTTTGAGCCATTAAGGCTTTCAATCTGAGTTTAATGAGTGATTCACTGATTTTAAGTTCGTCATTGTCAATTTCCAATTCTTCATCTTCTTCCTGTGCATAGTCCAAGAACTTGTTCATGAATTTCTTGTCAATCTCGAACGATTCTTTGAAATCTGCGAAAGTAGGGTAGTCCTTTAAAATTTGCTCTCGATTTTCATCTACGTATGTAAGCGAGTAACTATTGAACGCTCCAGAACGAATCAAGGCCGTTAAGAAATCGCTTGACTCTGTTGTGTCGAGAGGAACAAAATAATCGGGCATAATTCCACCGCCACCGTAAACAGCACGATGATTTTGCAAGGTGTAATATTTCAACGAATCGGGGAGAGCAATCGAATCTCTGCTCAAGAATTCTCCGTGATCATAACGATTGATCAAATCGTTGCGGTAATCATCCAAATCTTCATATGATTTTTGAACAGATCTTCCGCTCGGTGTGTAGTAACGAGCAATGGTCAAACGAATTTGCGAACCGTCAGTTAGGTCAATTGGACGTTGAACCAATCCCTTTCCATACGATCTGCGACCCACAATCAGTCCGCGATCCCAATCTTGAACGGCTCCTGAGAGAATTTCACTCGCTGAAGCAGAATATTCATTGGTAAGAAGAATCAAGCGTCCGTCTTCCCAAAGTCCTTTTCGTTCGGATTTCAAGTCAACTCGTGGTTGCGCACGCCCTTCGGAATAAACAATTAATTTGTCTTCTGAAAGAAATTCATCTGCAAGGTATTTTGCTGCATACAACAATCCTCCGCCGTTTCCTTGAAGGTCAAAGACAAGGTTTTTCATTCCTTCATCTTTTAACGAACGAATCGCATCTCTTACTTCTTTATAGGTAGATCGAGAGAATGAATTCAATTTAATGTATCCTGTTTCATTCGAAATCATGTAGGATGCATCCACAGAATTTACAGGAATGACGTCTCGTGTAATTACGTAATCGATAGGATTCGCTTTTTTCTTGCGTTGAACAGCTACGGTAACTTTCGTTCCGCGGTCACCCAACAGACGATCTCTTACTTGACTATTTTTTAGACCAATTCCAGCGACACTTTCGGTGTCAATTCGAACGATTTTATCGCCAGGTAAAAGCCCTAACTTCTCAGAAGGTCCACCAGGAATCGTTGCAACAACCATCAAGGTATCGCGTAATATCTGGAAGCGAATCCCAATTCCTACAAAGTTTCCGTTGATTTGTTGATTGGCATCTTCCACCTCTTCTTTTGATATGAAGGTAGAGTGCGGATCCAACTTTTCGAGTAATGCAACGATGGCTGCATCCGTCAATTTTTCACTGTCTACATCATCCACGTAGAGTTGATTCACGTATGTAATTACTTCATCGAATTTTTGGGTAGTTGCAATTTTGCTTTCATCAATTTGCGCATAACTAAATACAGTTATTCCGATAAAGGCAAAAAGGGAGGATATTTTTATCATGTTGTTGCGTTTCGTTCTAGAATTTCAATCATGAAAGATTGTAACGACTAAATAACGGGAATTCTGAGGAAAGTATACAGATTTTTTTGGGAAAATATGTTAATTCGGAAGGTGCGAAAGCTATTCACATTGCTTTTGTGGATTGATTTTTGAAAGTAGAAGTCCAGTTAGGAAGATTTTTTTGTTAATTCGCATTGTATGTATAAGTCGTTTAAGATTTTTCTGGTAGTGGTGTTCGTGTTCTCATTGAGCGCAGCGTTCGGTCAAAACAAGCATTTTGATCGCTTGGAAATGTATTATTCACAAGGACATTACAAAAGAACCTATCGAAAAGCAGGACGATTACTGGATAAACCAGAATACGATTATTCAATGATGCCGACCTATTACCGAAGTATCAGTTTATTTCAGTTGTGTCAGAATGGATTTTGGCTCTCACGCCACCCGGAAGCATTGAAAGATGCAGAGCGCATGTTTAATGAAGTGAAAAGATCTGAAGTCGGAACGAAAATTTTCAATGCGCACATGTACGAGCTTTCATGGCTGCGTTCGGATATGATTTCTTGGGCAGGCGATTTAAAGCGAATGGGAGATCAGGATGGTTTTGAAGAAGTGCAAGATTTGATTGATCGTTTGTTTGAAGAGGTACCAAATGTAGATGCCGGAAACGACGCTAATCAGGTAGCTATCGAGACAGACCCTAACGAAGTCGAAAGTGTTGAAATTATAGGTCTTCGAGGGGAGATTCTGACAGTTGCAAAGCAGCAAATTGGAACACCTTACGTTTGGGCGGGAAATAAACCGGGAGGATTTGATTGTTCTGGGTTCACGTCTTACGTCATGGAGCAAAATGGAATGCAACTTCCGCGTAGAGCTGCCGATCAATATGCGTCTTCGAAAAAGTTGAAGGCAAAAGAAGTGCAAAAAGGCGATTTGGTGTTCTTCAACAATGGATCAGGAATTTCGCACGTGGGAATTGTTGTTTCAGAAAAGGGAAGACCGCTTCAAATGATTCATGCCAGCTCAGGAAGTGGTATTATCATCACCAATGTTGAAAAATCTGAATATTGGATGAAGCGACTGCATGGATACGGAACCTACGTGAAGTAATTTCATAAAGGAGAATTCAACATTATGAGACATCTTATACCCATCATCGCAGCGATTCTTTTCTTTTCCAGTTGTGACTCATCAAAGATGAAAGAAACTCCAACTTCTCAATTCGTAGGTACATGGAAGCTTACAGATCGTGGGATGTTTGATGGAATCGAGATGAAGGTCTCGCAAAATGACAAAGGAGAGATTAAGGGAGTTGTCACACGTTTGAATGATGATAAGTACGTTCAAATGTTCATGGAAGAAGGTGATCTCCTTCTGTCTGGTGTCAAGAGAAATTCCAATTTTGAATTCGTGGTGAGTGAAAAGAAGATTGCGGCTCCGTTATTTTCTGCATATGGTCAGGGTACTACGAATGAATTCAAAGCGACCTTTAAGAATGAGAATACGATTTTGTTAGGAGGGAAAGGACAAAGTGGTTCTTACGTGCGGGTGAATTCGACTTCGAATTAGCCTGAAGTTTACTTTTTTAAAGTTGCGCTGAACAACAAATAGCCAATCGTTCCAACTGAAACAATAAGCAGTCCTCCAAATAGAACAGTGTATGAGGTGTAATTGTTTACCCCGAGGAAGACATATGCTGAAAACACGATAGAGAAGAGTCCTACAACAGCCTGAAGAATTCGAGCTATTTTCGTTTGATTTTCTACGGAAAGAACCAAAGTGCTTCCGATGAGTAAAGGCAGTATTCCAAGGTGGATGTTTCCTACAGTTAACAATTCAGGTGGTAGAATCCAACTAATTGTAGATAAGATAATTGTGATAGCAGATAAAGCAATAACTATAAATCGGATTTTACGTGTTGATGACAACGCAATTCGAAGACAGAAGAAGGAGATAAGTAAACTTACACAGTAGAGTAAGTTCAGTCCAGAACTAACCATATCTTCCTCCAACGCTGATGCTTCCCAGGCGAACCACGCGCACAATACGATCAATGCAATCATCAGAAAGGAAACGATACGCTTCATTTGTTTCATGCTTCGAAAATACGCATATCGACCGAACAAAAAAAGGGATGCCTTTCGACATCCCTCGTGTAACTTTTAAACAATGGTATTAGTCAAGAATCACTTCCTCTTCTTCGTTGATGGGTTTTCGAAAGACAATACGGCCTTCCAATTCGTCCATAACGACGTTCTGACTCGCATCAATTCGATCTCCTAATAAAGCTTTCGACAATTCATTCATTACTTGTTTTTGAATTACGCGCTTCACAGGGCGTGCTCCAAAGAACGGATCGTATCCAGCTTCTGCAATCCAATCAATCGCTTCTTCTTTCACAACAAGTTTGATTCCTTGCTGCATTAGTCGCTTCTGAAGAGCTTTTAATTGTAATTCAACGATCTCGCGCACGTTTTGTTTTGTCAACGGCAAGAATAATATCGTTTCGTCAATTCGGTTCAAGAACTCAGGACGAATGGTTTGCTTCAGCAATTCCATAATTTCAAACTCCGTTTTGTCCGCAACGCGATCGTATTCAGACTCATCGATACCATCAAAACGCTCATGAATCAAGTTCGATCCAAGGTTAGAGGTCATAATGATAATTGTGTTCTTGAAATTCACCGTACGACCTTTGTTGTCAGTAAGAATTCCATCGTCCAATACTTGAAGCAAGACGTTAAACACATCAGGGTGTGCCTTTTCGATTTCATCAAACAAGATAATCGAGTAGGGGCGACGTCGTACCGCTTCGGTCAACTGTCCACCTTCGTCGTAACCAACGTATCCCGGAGGTGCTCCAACCAATCGACTTACTGCGTGTTTCTCTTGGTACTCAGACATATCGATTCGCGTCATTGCGTTTTCATCATTGAAGAGATATTCTGCAAGCGTTTTTGCGAGCTCAGTTTTTCCGACTCCAGTTGTTCCTAAGAAAATGAACGAACCAATCGGACGTTTCTGGTCTTGCAATCCTGCACGAGATCTTCTTACAGCATCCGAAAGTGCACCAATCGCCTCGTGTTGACCAACCACTCGCTTCGATAGTTCTTCTTCGAGTCGAAGTAGCTTTGAACGTTCACCTTCCAGCATTTTATTGACTGGAATTCCCGTCCATTTCGAAACAACTTCTGCAATTTCTTCAGCGTCAACTTCTTCTTTGATCATTTTAGAACTTTCTTGCATCGCAAGCATTTCTGCTTTTGCAGCTTCCAGTTTTTCTTCTGCTTGTTTGATCTTTCCATAGCGAATCTCGGCTACTTTTCCATAATCCCCAGAACGCTCTGCTTGATCGGCTTCCAATTTGAGGTTTTCAATGTCTCTCTTCACTGTTTGCATCGTGTCCACAATGTCTCGCTCAGATTTCCATTTAGCCATAAAAACGTCTCGCTTCTCGCTCAATTCGGCCAAGTCACGATCAATCGCATTCACTTTTTCCTTGTCGTTCTCACGCTTGATGGCTTCCTTCTCAATCTCCAATTGCATAATTCTGCGCTCGAGTTCGTCCAGTTCTTCTGGTTTCGAATTGATTTCCATGCGCAACTTAGAGGCAGCTTCATCAATCAAGTCAATGGCTTTGTCGGGAAGATGTCGCTCTGTAATGTAGCGTTGCGAAAGTTCAACTGCTGCAATAATCGCCTCATCTTTGATCAGAACCTCGTGGTGATTTTCGTATTTCTCTTTGATTCCTCGGAGAATCGAAACTGCGTCTTCCGTACTAGGTTCATCTACCATTACCGTTTGGAAACGACGAACGAGTGCCTTGTCTTTTTCAAAGTATTTTTGATACTCATTCAAGGTAGTTGCACCTACAGCACGCAGTTCTCCACGAGCCAACGCAGGTTTCAAGATGTTTGCAGCATCCATCGCGCCTTCGCCACCGCCTCCAGCACCAACAAGTGTGTGAATCTCATCAATGAAAAGAATGATTTCACCATCGGCTTTCACTACTTCTTTGATAACCGACTTCAAGCGTTCTTCGAACTCTCCTTTGTACTTTGCTCCGGCAATTAATGCTCCCATATCGAGCGAGTAAACAATTTTACTTTTCAAATTCTCGGGAACATCACCTTCAATGATACGGTGAGCAATTCCCTCGGCAATTGCCGTTTTACCAACGCCTGGTTCTCCAATAAGAATGGGGTTGTTTTTGGTACGTCTTGTTAAAATCTGAAGTACTCTTCGGATTTCATCGTCACGTCCAATTACTGGATCTAGTTTCCCTGTTTTCGCCAATTCATTTAGGTTCTTGGCATATTTCTCCAACGATTTGTAGTTCCCTTCTGGGCTGTTGGATGTTACAGAGTCTCCATTTCTCAAATTCATAATACTTTCTTTAATCTTTTTTCGTGTAATCCCGTTGTCTTTCAGTAACTCTCCAATCGAATCAGTTGAGTAGGTGAGTGCGAAAAACAAAATCTCAACAGAAACAAACTCATCATTAAATTGCTTCATCTCATTGAATGCGTAGTTGATGAGCTTATTCGTTTGATTCGACATGTGTAATTGTCCTCCCGTTACGCGCGGGTAAGAATCAATAATTTTAGATGTAGCCAACTCTAATGTTGTTTGGTTGACACCTAACTCTTTCAAGATATACGGTACAACATCTTTATCTACTTCAAACATCGCCTTCAAGACGTGTCCTGGTTCTATTGTTTGGTTTGATGATTCTACGGCAAGATTCTGTGCTTTTTGCAGTACCTCCTGCGTTCGAATCGTTAGTTTATTTATGTCCATATTTTCATCAGTTTCTTTTTGGTCAACAAATTTTGAACCACTTCGATATTTATAAGAAAAGACTGATTTTTTGACAGTTTCGCATGTTTGATACTGACATAATGTCTTGGTGTAAGCGGCTTGCAGAGGTTATCAACAATAAAAATGAAGTTTTCAACAATATTTCGTAACTAATTGCGTCATTCTGCGTAATAAGGAATGCAAAACAACAAACATTATGAAATTATTTCTCACCTCAGTTAGTGTGGTTCTGGCATTGTCAAGTCAGGCGAATACACATCAAAAGCTATCTCGAAATGATTATGTCGAATTGTGGAAAACAGAAGCGATTCGTCAAATGAAAGAGCACAACATTCCTGCAAGTATTACATTGGCGCAAGGAATTCTTGAAAGTGGTTCGGGAAATTCTGAATTAGCGGTAAAAGGAAAAAATCACTTTGGTATTAAATGTCATGGTTGGACAGGGAAAAAAATGTACATGGACGACGATGCAAAAGGTGAGTGCTTCCGCGTGTACAAATCTGCTGAGCAGTCGTACGAAGATCATAGCCTATTCTTAAATAAATACGATCGCTATGCATTTCTGTTTGATTTAGATCTTGCCGATTACAAAGCATGGGCGAAAGGTTTAAGAAAGGCGGGATACGCTACCAATCCGCAATATCCACAGTTGTTGATTAAATTGATTGAAGATTTGGAGTTGGATCAATACGATAAAGGAATGGTTCCTGAGATTGTAGCACAACCCGAGTTGATTGCTGCCAACGAATCGATGTCGAATAAGCACGATGTGGCAATTAAAGGAAAACGTTCTAAATACGTTGTTGTAAAGAAGGGAGATACCTTCTATAAAATTGCTCAAGAGTTCGGATTAACGCTTGGTCAGTTGTACCGTTACAATGATTTCGATCCGAAAAAAGACTTCTTGGAAGAAGGAGATATTGTTTATATCAACAAAAAGAGAGTGGGAACATTCTTTAAAAAGAAAAAAGAAATTACGTTGAAGGAAGATGCTTCCCTTAACGAGTTGTCGCAAGAATATGGCATTAAGGCCAGTTCGCTTGCGAGAATAAATGGCTTCGCCCGCAAAGATGTTGTTTTGTCTGCGGGTGAAACAGTAACCCTCCGGTGATTTAATTGGAAGGTTTTAGTTTGTTGTTGTTTGTGAAAGACTTTGGGAAACCAAGGTCTTTCTTGTATTTCCAACTATTTAAAAGTCTTGGTTGGCAAGTCCTTTTTCTAGATGAATGACGAACTAAAACGTATTAATGTAGTTTTTAAATAGTTGAAGCTAGGCTTTATCATTTCATTCTTAATGTTTATTTTAGGCGTCAAATCATCTCTAAAATTCCTTGTTTATGAAGCCGTCTACGGAGTTATTCAAGCTAATTAAATCGCTCACGAAGTCTGAAAAACGCTTTTTTAAATTGTCTTCATCACTCCAATCTGGAGATAAGAATTACTTAAAAATCTTTGATTTCGTAGAGAAACAGGAGGAATATGACGAAAAGGAATTGAAGCAAGAGTTTGAGGGAGAAACGTTCATCAAACACCTTCCTTCAGAGAAAAATCACCTTTATAAATTGATTCTGAAAAGTTTGCGCGCTTACTATAGTGAGCAGTCTGTAAACAGTATTCTGAAGCAAGAGATTAAAAATGTTGAGATTTTATACAACAAAGCGCTGTACAAGGAGTGTGAGAAATTTGTAGTGAGAGCGAAGGCCACAGCGGAGAAGTATGAAAAGTTCTATTACTGGTTCGAATTGATTAGCTGGGAAAAGCGTTTACTTGAATCAGCCTATGAAGCAGGAGTTTTTTCTACGGATCTGGACAAATTGGTCACGGAAGAGGAAATGGTTATCGCTCGATTGAGGAACTTGGCGGAATACACCGTTATTTATTCAAAAATCAACTTGATTTTCAGGAGTGGTGGGTTTACCAGAAACGCAAAAGAGCGTGAAATGGTAGAGGAAATCGCAGACTATCACTTGATTAAAGGGAAGAACACGGCACTCTCAACCAAGGCAGCATCGATCTGTTACTATATAAAAGGCTTGTGTGCAGCGACCAATCGAAATTATGACGATAGTTTCCAATTTTTCAACCGAACACGTGAAATTCTGGACAATAATCCGCTGATTAAAGAAGATTCTGGGCAGCGATACGTCATGACTTTGTTCCACTTGTTGAGATGTTACATTGATAGTAAGGAGTTTTCAAAAGCAGAAGAGCTCATTGCAGATATTCGCGCATTGAAGGATAAAAAAGGATTCAATTCTGTGGATATTTCTCTTCGTATTTTCGGAAATGCATCCAGTCAGGAATTGGTACTTTGGCATTCGCAAGGTCTGTTCCAAAAATGCGTGGATCGAATTCCTGAAATCGAGAAACAGCAATCTGCTTACGGTGAAAAAGTTTCCAAAGAAATGGAACTTGTACTCACGTATAATAAAGCATATAGCTACTTTGGAGTGGGAGAATACAAGAAAGCGCTGCAATACCTTAATGAAGTGCTCAACGACAACGAGCAAAATCTCCGTCAGGACATTTACAGCTTTTCGCGCTTGTTCAACTTGGTGATTCACTACGAATTGGAGAACTACGATTTCTTGGATTACGTAGTAAAATCGACCAATCGTTATCTCAGTAAGCATGAAAGAGATTACGAAATTGAAAACACCTTCATCAAACATATTCGCAAACTGGCGAAAACAAATGCAGGAGTTAATCAATTGGAGATTTTTGAAAAGATGAGTGCGGAAATCAATGAATTACTCCAAGATCATAACGAACGTGCAATACTTGATTATTTCAATGTTTCAGCATGGATTTACAGTAAGTTGAACAAAATTTCCTTCGCTGAAGCAGTGAGCAAATTGAACGAAGATTAGGTGTTTGTTTTTATTGGTTAGTGATTTTGACTTATCTTTAGAAAAAAACAAACCTATGAAACAATTTTTACTAATTATCTCACTTATTCTAGTGGGAAGTGCTTCAGCGCAAACATTACAAGCGGATAATGCGATAATTCAGATGCCTAGCAATGCTGCGGCAATGAATGGAGCGGATCCAATTCTAAAAACGACGGCCTGCGGACCTGACACCAACGGATATGCGTTAGCAAAAGCGACTGGACTTGAAGCACTCAATGTCAATAGTGCGACTTCTGCTGGAGCACTTAGTCAGTATTTTGATGCTCCACAACCGATCACGGTTTCAGGAATGAGCTTCTACGCATGGAAAGCGGACTTAACAAATGGGGCAACTATGAACGTGACGGTTTCAATCCATGCTGCAGCAGCCGATTCAACACCTGTTGGAACTCCACTTGCAACAGCAACGGTAGCCGTGGATACAAGTTTTTCTCCAGGAACATTAGATGTTTTAAGAAAAAATGCGGTGTTCACGAGTCCAGTGACTGTGACAGGTTCCTACGTGATGGTAGTTTCTAACCCTACATCAACACCAATGTCTGTCGTTTTTAATAGTTGGTCAGCAGCCGATGGTGGGCAAGAGTGGTTGTCTAGTGCTCTGGTTGGAGGATCTTGGCTTCGGGGATATGGTGTGAATATCGGAGGAACACCTCTCGATGCTGATTGCCTATTTGAACCCTTTACCAGCTACGACTTAACAACTGATTTCGTTGTAGATGATCCATGTTTTGCCCTTGGATTAACCTTGAATTTCACAAATGGTTCTTCTGCTGTAACGAATAATAGAATGTACAACGTGGCAGCCTTCCAAAATGTAACCAATTTCTCATATACTTGGGACTTTGGAGATGCTACTCCAACTCAAAATGTGATTGATGCTACGCATACATATGGTTCGGCAGGAACGTATACAGTAACACTTACGGATACTATTTACGGATGGACAACTAATTGTATTTCTGATACGATGGTTGAAATAGGAGGGTCGGCTACGGCTAGTTTCTCATCTGTCGAAACTGGATTATCCTCGACGTTTACGAATACATCAACTTCTGGTTCGGGAACAACGTATGCATGGGATTTTGGTGATGGAAATACATCCACATTG
This sequence comes from Flavobacteriales bacterium, assembly GCA_013373595.1. Classification (GTDB taxonomy): domain Bacteria; phylum Bacteroidota; class Bacteroidia; order Flavobacteriales_D; family Crocinitomicaceae; genus UBA4466. The sequence goes on from JABXHO010000161.1 coordinate 24,525, forward strand.
ATGAATCCAACTCATGCATATAGTACTGCAGGAACTTACAATGTGTGTTTAACAGTAACAGATGCGTGTGGATCAGATGTGTCTTGTTCAAACATTACAGTGACATGTGCAACTCCAACACCAGCGTTTACGTTCACGTCAACAGGAACAAATGCTACCTTTACGAATAACTCAACAGCAGGTGCAGGGGCATCGTATTTATGGATTTTCGGTGATGGAAATACGTCAACACAAATGTCGCCTACGCATCCTTACGGAGCAGATGGAACATATTCTGTTTGTTTAGTAGTTGCGGATAACTGTGGATCTGATTCAACATGTCAAACAGTAGTAATTTCGAACTGCTTGAACCCAATCGCTGGATTTGTTTCTAATGAAACGAGTCTCGGAACATTTGATTTTACAAATACATCGGCTACAACGGGGACTACAACGTATGCATGGGATTTCGGAGATGGAAATACCGATGCGACTGTGAGCCCAACACATAGTTATTCTAATGGAGGAACGTATACCGTAACGTTAACCGTTACCGATTCATGCGGAACAAATACATTCACTGGGACTGTAAGTACGACGGTTGGAGTAAATGAATTGGAGTTGGTTGATCTATCGGTTTATCCAAACCCTTCAAATGCTTTGTTCGCAATTCAGTCTTCTGATGAAATGAAGGAAGTGCTCGTAACAGACCTTTCAGGTAAAGTGATTTTTACCGATGAATTGAATAGTTCGGAAGGTGTGATTGATGCAACTCAATTCGCGAATGGAACCTATTTGCTATCGATTCGATTTGGAAATGATCATGTTCAAACCGTTCGTTTGGAGGTGGTGAAATAACCAAGAATACATTTAAGTAGAAAGGGAGATTCTGATACATATTGGAATTCTCCCTTTTTTGTTGTTCATGCGCCGCCACTTAACTTTCGATTTTCCTATCTTTGTTCCTTTCTTATAAAAATCGATAACGATAAAATGGCGCAAAAGTATACAACGCGAGAGCAGGATTACTCCAAGTGGTACAACGAATTAGTAGGAAGAGCAGATTTAGCCGAGCATTCTGATGTAAAAGGATGTATGGTGATCAAGCCTTACGGATTTGCTATCTGGGAGAATATCAAGGATGAGCTTGATAAGAGATTCAAGGAAACAGGTCATTCAAATGCATATTTCCCGTTGTTTATCCCAAAATCGTATTTGAGTAAAGAAGCAAGTCACGTAGAAGGATTTGCCAAAGAATGTGCGGTAGTAACGCATTATCGATTGAAGAATGCAGAAGATGGAAGTGGAGTAGTTGTAGATCCTACAGCGAAGCTGGAAGAGGAATTGATCGTACGCCCGACTTCTGAAACAATTATTTGGAACTCGTACAAAAATTGGATTCAATCATACCGTGACCTCCCAATTTTGATCAACCAATGGGCAAACGTAGTGCGTTGGGAAATGCGTACACGTCTCTTCTTAAGAACAACAGAATTCTTGTGGCAAGAAGGTCACACGGCTCATGCAACGCGTGATGAAGCGGTTGAGGAAGCTGAAAAAATGAATCAGGTATATGCGGATTTTGCTGAGCAATACATGGCAATGCCAGTGATTCAAGGATTGAAAACAGAAAGTGAACGCTTTGCTGGAGCAGATGAAACCTACTGTATCGAAGCAATGATGCAGGATGGAAAAGCACTCCAAGCGGGAACATCTCACTTCTTAGGACAGAACTTTGCGAAGGCATTCGACGTGCAGTTCTCGGATAAAGAAGGAAAGCGTGATTTTGTTTGGGCAACATCTTGGGGTGTTTCTACGCGTTTGATGGGAGCGCTCATTATGACGCATTCTGATGATGAAGGATTGGTTCTTCCTCCAAAGTTGGCGCCGATTCAAGTCGTAGCCGTTCCAATTTATAAGTCACAAGAAGATCTAGATAAAATTTCTGAACGCTTCAATGAGTTAGGAGCAAAATTGAAAGCAAAAGGAATCTCATTTAAATATGACGATGACGATAACCGTCGTCCAGGATGGAAATTTGCCGAATACGAATCAAAAGGTATTCCTGTTCGTTTGGCGATGGGAATGCGTGATTTCGAAGGAGGGAATATTGAAGTAGCGCGTAGAGATGAGAAAACCAAAGAAGTGGTGAGCTTTGATGGTGTGGATGCATACATTGAGAATCTCTTGGAAGAAATTCAGCTCAACCTCTTAAATAAAGCAAAAGCTTACCGCGAGGAACGTACACATAAGGTTGATTCCTACGACGATTTCAAAGTTCAGTTAGAAGAAAAAGGAGGTTTTTTCTTGGCACACTGGGACGGAACAGCGGAAACAGAAGAAAAAATTAAGCAAGAAACGAAAGCGACCATTCGATGCATTCCTGCAGATCGAGAAGAAGAAACAGGAACATGCATGGTAACAGGTAAGCCATCCGCTGGTCGTGTTATTTTTGCCAAAGCCTACTAATATGGAAGAAAAAAATGCAGTGCGTGAAGGAGTAATCAATTTGTTGCTGAATAAAGCAGCAATGAAGCAAGATATTGCAGATTATTCAGAGAAAGTCTTTGATCAGTTTAAATGGATCATGGAGGATGAACTCAAAACACTGCGAAAAGCGGTTGATGATAGTCGCGTACGCCTCAAGATGGAGGATAAAGGACATCATGAATTTCGCGTATCCATCGGTAGTGATGTGCTCGTATTTCAATTGCACCGAAACGTATTCCGCCTACCAGATGAGAATCCACTTTGGAAAACGCCTTATTTGGAGGAGAATGGAGCGAATGGGTTTTTCGGGATGATTAATATTTACAACTTCTTGGCCGAATCGATCGAACAAAATCGCATCAACGATCCTGGATACTTAATTGGTCGCTTATACCTCAATCATGACGAAAAATTCATGGTAGAAGGGAAGGGGCAACTCGGTTTTTTGTTTAGAGATTTGGCAAATAGTAAAATGAATGAGGACATTATTCGTCATATTATTCAAGTTTCAATGGCGTTTGCAATCGAGTTTGATTTGATTACACCTCCATACGAGATGGTTCAGCAAGTGTCTGTAGGACAGATACAAATGATTAGCTCGAATCTTCAAGTAGCAACAGGAAAACGACTCGGATTTAAGTTCAGTGCGGAAGAGAATTCAGTTTATTGAAAAAAATATTGCAACGGTTGTTGATCATTAAAGAAATTCACTTTATATTTGCACTCCCAAAATAACAAGAGGGAATTGAAATTATAAGTTGGCCCATTCGTCTAGTGGTTAGGACGCCAGGTTTTCATCCTGGAAACAGGAGTTCGATTCTCCTATGGGCTGCACAAGTAGAAAAAGAAAATAAAAAAGAAAAAAATGGCGAATCATAAGTCAGCATTAAAAAGAATTCGATCAAACGAAACGAAGAGACTTCGTAACAAGTATCAGCACAAAACAACACGTAACGCTATCCGTAACTTGCGTTCTGTTGAAGATAAAGCTGAAGCTACAAAGTTGATCCCTTCTGTATTCAGTATGATCGATAAATTGGCGAAAAGAAATGTCATTCACAAAAACAAAGCAGCGAACTTGAAATCAGGTTTGCAAGTAAAAGTGAATAACTTGTAATTCGTCCTTTTAGGAAATTGTAAGGGACATTCCGATTGATTTCGGTATGTCCCTTTTTTCGTTTGCGCTTTTTCGAAACGATTACACAATTCTTCATAAAATCTGTCTAAATTCGCTCTGCGGTATCAGAATCGTGAAACATTAATGGAATCTTCGCGTTTTAACCCTACGGTTCAATGTTGAAAAATAGTCTATTTGTATTGATTGCACTGCTGTCCGGAAGTTCATTCGGACAATATTCGTATGAGTACGATACACTGTCGATTAATCATAGAATGTACGGAAAGGCGGATTCTGCAGATGCCAAATCGGGACTATTACCAACAACCTTTGATGGTGGCGTAGCATTATTGAATGCACAAGGATTTTCTATCGATCGCTTAAACAATGATTTTGGCGGTTTGCGTTTCAATTCACGAATTCAACCCAGAAAAATGCGATTTTCAGCATTGCCTTATATTGGATTCGGATATTCTTTTGGAGCACAGGGAACTCAATTTGTTCGGGCTGAGTACGTCCAATCGTTCACCGACAGTCTTGTTGTAAATATCGATTATGCGGCAAACATTGGAACAGGCTATCTCAGGAATGCAAATTTCCGCTCCAGTAAAGTGAATGCAAATCTCGAGTGGAAGGCAAAACGATATACATTACAATTTCAAGGCGCTTATTTTTCCGACTCTTTGAGTCACAACGGGGGAATTTCAGATCCATCTAGTGTTGAAACCTTTGGTTTGGAATTTACGCCAGTGTACAAATCAAATGCTACCTCGAAAAATCAATATGGGAAAATCGGTCTGAACAATTATTTCTTCTTTAATAAAGAAGGACAGAACCGTGTTGGCTTGGTGACAAGACATCTGTATGACATCAAGTATAGAGCGTATCATGAATTTAGTGATACCTTATCCAGCATTTACGCAAGTACGAATATTGATACACTAGAGACGTATGATCGCGTAAATCTTGCTCGACTTCAGAATTCCGGAGGACTGTTTTTCGCTCGTGGCAATAAATACGTCGATTTTTCAGTTGGACACACGTATTGGAGTAACCTCAATCTTGGAAACGATTTTGACACAACTGAAATCGATCTTGCTTCTGAGCTTCGTTGGAATTTTGGTCCAATTCTACTGAAGAATTCATTCAGACAAAATATTTACGGACGATTTGGAGCACTTTCAGAAGAAGCGAGTTTAAGTTATGATGTTTCAAAGTGGATCGTTGGGACCAAACTAGGACTTTATCGCAACGCCCCCGACCCCTTCAAACGAAGTTATTTTGCTAATAATTATTCATATGCTCTGAGCGAAATCAATTTGGAGGACCGCTTAACCGTTGGAGGAAGTGTTCATTACCGAATCAAGGGAGATTCAATCAATGTGGGAGCATATGTAAATTCCTTGGCAGTACGGAATGCTTACCTATTCGACGGGATCGAATGGAATCCGTCCGGAGCATTAAATGCTCTACAGTTCGGAGTAAATGGACAGTTTCAAGCGGGGAAATTCCATTTTCATCCAAGAGTCATCTATTCTTCCGCTCCAAATAGTTACCTCCCTCAAATTCAAGGGTACGCTCGCGTGTTCTTTAAATCAAGAGTATTCAAAGCGAAAAAGTTATTATTACTGATTGGAGTGGATGGATCGTACATTTCAGATTATCAACCGCGTAATTTTGTTCCATCAATGGGGGCATATACGTGGGAACTCACGTCGGCTCCATCAAAAGGAATGGCGAATGCTCACTTTTTTACATCCATCGAAATTAGTACGTTCCGATTCTTTGTTCGTTATGAAAATATTGGATATTTCTGGAATGATAAATTGACGGAGGAATACGTGGGATATCCAATTGCAAGTCAACGGGTAAGACTTGGTTTAAGTTGGAGTTTTTTCAATTAATCTTGATTTCGATTTCTTTCGAAACCGTTATAAAAAGGGAAAGCAGCAGAAAAAAATCCTACTGCTTTCATACCTAACCTACCTTTTACAACTAAACCTAGGACCAATGTAGCGAAGTTGTTTCATAATCACAAGATTTTCCGCACTTTAATGAATATTTTTATGGTCTGATCGAATGTTCGATAGGGTTCATTGACCGATTTTTACAAAATCACGATTATTTTTCAACTTTTACTCCGATTTTCCGATCAATTTGACAGCTCATTTTCTTCTCTTTTCATTATTAATAATTTGATGATTAGTTTATTAAATTGTGTGATTTGTTTCCAAATATTCGTATAAACAGCAAACGATTCTATCGATCATCTTGAGTTCAAATCTCATTGATTATATTTGCCAAAAAAGAACGAAATGAATTTACTTGAAAATAAAGTTGTCATCATAACTGGTGCTTCGAGAGGTATTGGGAAATCAATTGCAGAGGCATGCGTAGAGCAAGGAGCCAAAGTTGCATTTACTTACTTGTCATCAGATGAAAAAGCAAAAGCGCTTGAAACGGAATTGTCAAAAAACGGAGGTGTAGCGAAAGGATTTAAATCAGACGCGTCAAAATTTGACGATGCACAGGCCTTGGTAGATGCAGTGATTGAAGAATTCGGTACTGTTGATGTTCTTGTGAACAACGCTGGAATCACGCGCGACACTTTATTAATGAGAATGTCTGAAGAACAATGGGATGAAGTGATCAATACGAATTTGAAGTCAGCTTTCAACTTGACAAAAGCTGTTCAACGTCCGATGTTGAAGGCGCGCAAAGGGTCGATCATCAATATGTCTTCAGTTGTTGGAGTTAGCGGAAATGCTGGACAAGCGAACTACGCGGCATCTAAAGCTGGATTGATTGGTTTCACAAAGTCTGTCGCTCAAGAATTAGGATCGAGAAATATTCGTTGCAATGCCATTGCACCTGGTTTCATCGAAACAGAAATGACGGATGCTTTGGATCAAAAAGTAGTAGAGGAGTGGAGAGCATCTATTCCATTGAAGCGCGGAGGTTCGCCAAAAGATGTAGCAGATTTGACTGTTTTCTTGGCTTCTGATATGTCGTCATACATTACTGGACAAACAATTAATGTTTGCGGAGGAATGTTGATGTAAGAATAAATGACTTGCCTTGAGCAAGAAAAGAAATGACCCAATTTTGCTACTGAGCGAAGTTGGGTTTTTTATTGCGTCTTAGTCGACGGGAGATTTTCACACCTAGCTTCAAGACTTTCTTTAGCCAATCAAAATAGAGAGCGATATAAGTGATCAATGCGATTAACCAAAGTACACCGAGGTTAATCCAATACGTGTCGACTAATTTCCCAAAGATGAATTTCTTCGGTGCGTAAAAGTGCGATGAGAAAAAGGAAACTTCCTTACTCGGAATGTTATAGATAGGCTCATCATTCTGATAAATATGACCATCTTGAATGATCATTTTATTCGTCTCAAGCTTGTTCGTAACGAGGTTCATCAAGCTTTCATTCGTGTACGTATCTCTCAGCTTAATGTATTGCTCCGTACCAATTTGATCAATGGTTCTCTGGATGGTAGCACTGTGCTTGTTCACTTTGACACGCCATGCAGCATCCAAAATTTCCAGGTATTTATTCAATCGTTTGAAATCACTCTCTTTTGTCCCATTTTTGACAGCTTTCAAACAGCCATCACAAGAAAGTTGGTGCCAAGAACTGATTTCTCTTGATAATTCCTTGTAGAGCAGGTTTCTAGAGAACTCAACTTCCTCGGCAGGTGTGTCTTCATTAACGATTAAGCGAAGGTTTCTTCTGACTTCGGGGAGCCAGTAATCTTTCTTCCACTTTGCTGAGCTCTGACGAACATGCGCGTCAAAATAATAGGTTTCAAGCGGATTATTACTCGCTTGTTCTACGGCAAGAGCTTCGTACGCCCATCTTGAAGCCATAATGTTCCCGACCCACGGAACTTTCGTTGCGTTGGAGAGCGAAGGATGTAGCTTGTCGAATTTCACAATCACACCACTGAACAATAATTGTGGTATGATCAAAAGCGGAACGATGATGTAAATAACCTTCGCGGAGTTGAAAGCACTCGAAATATTGAGTCCAACTAAATTCGCTAAGCACGAGGTAGAGAACAAAATCAACCAATAATCGAAATACATTCCTTTGATTTCAAGGATTGAATTGGAAATCAAAACGAATAAAAGCGATTGAATGGCTGAAATACTAAAGAGAATCGTGATTTTCGATAGGAGATAACTGTTCTTCGATAAATTCAAGAAGCGTTCCCTTTCCAAGATTTTTTTATCCCGATTAATCTCTTCGGCGGCAATCACGAGACCAATAAAGATGGAAACGATGACAGAGATGAAGATAAACTGAGGAATATTCTCGTTGGTATAGAAGGAATACTCGGTATGACCTTTATTATTTGAGAAGTACTTCGTGAAAAACGAAAGCACCAATGCCAAAACGGGAGAGATCAAACCATTAATGATCAAATATTGTCTATTGGCGATTTTACTTAAGAAATCACGCGTGATGTAACTGTAGAACTGACGTAATTTACTCGGAAGCTTCGTGCTGATTTCCGGTTTTTCATCGTGCTCAGTAACTTGCGGGGTTTCTTTGTGCGTATGATACAAGAGGTGCCAATCTTCCGGAGATTTTTTACGCACAGCCGTTTCATTTCCAAATTCATCAACAATTTTTCGGTCAATCAAGTTGAAAATTTGCTCTGGATTCACATTTCCACACAAGCTACATTCGCGCTCATGGGCATTTCCTTGGTATGAATGTGTTTTGAAGTGCACGAGTGCATTGAGCGGAATTCCATCGTAAACGAGATGTCCACCCTGATCCATGATCAACAAACGGTCGAAAAGTTTGAAGATCGTAGAAGACGGTTGGTGAATCACCACAAAGACAAGTGTTCCTCGCAAGGAAAGTTCTTTGAGCAAATCCATGATATTTTCCGAATCCTTACTCGATAATCCCGATGTCGGCTCATCCACAAACAAAATTTGAGGATTACGAATCAATTCGAGTGCAATATTCAATCGTTTTCGCTGTCCACCTGAAATTACTTTCTCGAGTGGTGATCCAACTTTCAAATCCTTGGCCTCGTACAAACCAATATTGGAGAGGAGGCGAACCACTTTATTCGTGATTTGCTGAATGTTTTCTCCACCCATCGAAAGTCGAGCCGCAAAGAAAAGATTCTCAAAAACGGTCAGCTCTTCAATCAAGAGGTCACTTTGACTCACGTTCCCGATCAAGCCCTGAAGTTGGTCTGCATCTTCATGAAGATCGAGTCCATTAATTTCAACATTTCCATACGTTGGTTTTATCTTTCCGTTGAAAATGTTCATCAAGGTGGTTTTTCCAGCTCCCGAACCTCCCATAATTCCAATCATGTTTCCCGAGTTCGTCGAGAAACTCATGCGATGAATGGCCGTTTGATTGAAAGCAAAGGAATGCAGAATGTTTTTTGCTGAAAATGTTAACTCTTTACTGACGTCGAACTGAGAAATTCTCGAGACCAAATCGCTGTAATAGATCTGACTGCTTTTCGATGTACGTACGGTAGACCCAATATTGAACATATAGGTCTTATCAACCGCGACAATTTGACCGTTAATGATCAATTCATCCATTCCATAGTAGCGGAAAAACATCGTGTTGACACTTTCAATGTTTACTACCTGAATGGGAGCATCGAGACCTTCAACAATGGAAGATTCTGCATGTTCAAACGTGAAATTATTGTTGGGAACATAATAAAAGTGGTCTTCCGTATCAACCAAGTCGCCCAAACCATTTCCTTTCGTAGCGGTTAATTCGTTGAGTGCTGTATATTCCTTGAAGCTAATGTTAAAGGCATCCGCAACTGTTTGAACAAAGTCTTGTTCCTTTTCCGTTTGCTGATTATCCGTGTTGATGAATTCCAGAATACGCACCAACACAATCATCTTCTGGCGCTGCGTCAACTCTTCGTTGATTTGCGAACAGATCCGTAAAACTTTTACCGCTTGAAGTGAGGTACGTTTATTTCCACCACGCTTCGAAAAAAGCTTTCCGCGCGTTTCATTTAGGAAATTATCGAAAATAGAAAGGTACTTGTTGACATCCGAAGAACTCAACTCCGACTTTAGAAAACTTTCAATGATTTTTACCCCTCTCGAACTCCGAATGGTAGGAATAATGTCCGCATCATCAACATCATCCTGCACTTCATCAACCTTTGCAATAATCGCAAAGAGCTGCATCAATGCACGAAGTATACGTTCACTCATTCACCGTGGTATGAAAGTGGTTCTTATCGTTTAAAACCGATCATCATGACAACACAACCCGACGATTTCAAGTCAAGATCGAGTTCAGTCTCAATGATCACAGGGATAGATTCTTCAACCTTAAAATCCCAGTAAGGGGCATTTTTGTAATTGCGATTCGAGAACAAAGTATGTCCATCCGGATCTTTAATGGTAAACAACGCATAATTATCTTTCGTTCCTGCTGATGTAGCAATGCGATACGTTGTTCCTCCGTATAATGTTGTTCTGAATTCTGCTTTTTCGCGGTCTAAGAATGCGGTGTAAACCTGACCGTCAGAAACAAAATCACTACTCAATAAGCGCTTACATTCTTTTACGACACCATCACAGTCTTGCGCAAACGTCCCTAAACTGAAAAGACCAAATGCAATTAATAATATTCCTTTCATTCGAATCATCTTTTGATAATGTTGGTTCTGATTGTAGTGATTTTTGTTCGGATATCATTCATAACTTCATCAGACATCTTAACCGTCAATCGGTGTGTCAATGTTGTTATTTTGTTCTTTTGATCCGTTTCAGGTGCTTCGTACTCGTATGTCAATTCAATTTTCTCAAAGGAATCATGCAAGTCTTTCAATTGAGCAATCAAATCATCGCTTTTACCGTCCATGTTGTATTCGGAAAGCAATTCGATGAGCGTTGTCAATGTTTGTTTTTGCTCACCAATACGCTTCAGCATTTTGTCCGAAGCTTTTTGGTTGTACAATTCGCAAGAAAAATAAAGTGATTCAACCCATCCTCCAGCGAGAACAAGTGCAGAAACATTCTTACGATCCGACTTCTTCAAAAAGTTATCAGCTTTTCCGAAAGCATCCGACATCAATTGAACCATTGAATCTTGGTCTTCACTATTTGCTTCAAATCGATCGATGAAATTTGTATCAAAAGCACTCGATAAATTCAGAGAAGAAGTGAGCTTTTTGATCGCCGTCAAGTAGCTCATTGCGGCTCCTTTTTCTTCGTAGATCGATACGTAACCGAGATCAGCTCCATAAACACCAAGGTTTAGTGCTTGATCGTATTCAGTAACGTAATTCGAAACATTCGAATCGTCGTTTAACATTCCATCATTAAAAGGAATGTCTAAATCTTGAATTAAATAGGCAGTTTGAATGGGAGAAGGGATACTGAAAATTTTTCCGTCAAATACAGAATTGAGTGATCCGTCCATATCAAGAACTTCTTTGTCAATTGTATTTGAGTCCATTTCTGGATCTTCAGAACAGCCAATCATTCCAAATCCAATTATAGCAGCTCCTACAATAGGTAGAATGGTCGTTTGAATTGTGCTTTTTTTCATAGTTAATTTTCGCAGTGTTGCAATAGACGCTAAAATAGCAAAAAAAAGATATTCGCAACGAATTGTTACATTTGTTTCAATCAATTTTAAGCATGAATAAACGTCCAAGAAGAAATAGAAGATCGTCGGCTATCAGAAAAATGGTTTCTGAAACAAATTTAGGTACTCAAAACCTAATTTATCCGTTGTTTGTAGTAGATGGAACAAACATCAAAACGGAGATCAAATCGCTTCCATCCAATTATCGCTGGTCCCTGGATTTACTTCTTCCTGAAATTGAAGAATGTGTAAACGCAGGATTAGATAAATTCGACCTGTTTCCTGCAGTTGATGAATCCCTAAAAGACACGGTTGCTTCTTATAGTTATGCCGAGGACAACTTTTACCTCCATGCGATTCGCGCGATCAAAGAGCGTTTTCCTCATATTGAACTGATGAGTGATGTAGCAATGGACCCTTATTCTTCTGATGGTCATGATGGACTTGTCAGAAATGGTAAAATTATGAATGACGATTCTTTGCCCATTTTAGCCAAAATG
>JABXHO010000157.1 GCA_013373595.1 Flavobacteriales bacterium
GGTGGATATCGAGTTTGTGCTCCGTTGATTTTCATTCCGTCTGAAATTTATCGAAGAGATGAGTTCCCGTATATCCGTTTACATCAGAACCAGAAGTTTCTCAATTATAATTTTCTCAATACGATAAAAAAGGAAGGAACTCCTCCACTTGATGAGTTGTTTCGTTTTTTGATCGAAAGTCCAATTATAGATTTTAGTATTTCGGCGCGAATAGCGAATGTATTGGAGGAAAATTTCGAGGTTGAAAATGCCGATGGAATCCGTCATTTTCCTGAACTTATTTCAGAAAAGAAAATTAAGTCAAAACGACCAATAGATCATTTCGAGGCGTACGCTGGAATGGGAATTGGTTTAGTGAAGTACTCGAGTAAAACGCTTGGGATTATTTCAGAACTGACAGACTTGTGCGATAAGCCTGAGCTTTCTGGGGCGTTGAATGCATTATTTACTCAATCTTCAGTGTCTAAAGATGTGGGCGGGTACGACAGTCGTGTACCTTCTATTTTGAGTGACGGTCAGAAGAAAGTTCTTGAAAATTCATTAAAATATTCGAAGTCTATTGCGATTGGACCTCCCGGTACTGGTAAGTCCTTCACAATTGCGAATGTAGCTATCGATCATGTCCTTCAAGAAAAGTCTGTTTTGATTGTATCTAAAACAGATGAAGCTGTAGATGTGGTACTTGAGAAATTAGCTGAACTCGGGATGGAGACAGCAGCCATGCGTCCAGGTAAAAAAAGCTATGCTCGTGAAATTCGAAAACGCATTAAGCTAATGCTTATGCGAACCTACAAGGAAGGACTTGATGTGCGTACAGCAGAGGTGCAGAATAGAGCATGGAGGCTGGGAAAGAAACTCGATCAACTTGAAAAGCAATTTCATGAGGTGGTTGAGAATGAGTTGAAATGGGGAAACTTACTCTATGAAAACAGAAACAAGAAAGGAATAATTGCGAAGCTCAAGAAGCAATATGTTAAGTGGAAAATCAAGTTCGTTACACCCAATTGGGAGATAGCCGCAGATTATTATAAAAACAAGAATTTCTTACTTCGGAATCACCAAAAGTTGGCGTTGTTCGGTTATGAAGAACAGTTGAATCGTTTTTTGCTAACGCATCGAAACCATCTGAGTGGATTCTTGAAAGCGATTAATGCATACAGTTTAACCAAACAGGAGAAGTTGTTCGAATCGCTGGACTTTACTCAGATTTTAAAGACTTTTCCGATCTGGCTCTGCAAACTGTCAGATTTGTATGAAGCTCTTCCGCTTCAAAAAGACTTGTTCGACCTTGTCGTTATTGATGAAGCAAGTCAGGTAGACCTTGCTTCAATTATGCCAGCGCTCTATAGGGCTAAAAAGGTGCTAATAGTTGGCGACCCTAATCAGTTAAGACATTTTTCTTTTGTTTCAGGTGCTCAGCAGGATACTTTAAAACGAAAATTAGGACTCACAGGAATACAAACAGAATTGGTTAAGTACCGAGATAAGAGTATTCTTGATATATGCTTTGAGCAAACTGAAAGCAATGATGAGGTTGTTTTCCTCGATGAACATTTTAGAGGAAATGAAGAGCTTTTGTCATTCAGTAATCATGAGTTTTACGGTGGACAACTCAAAGTCATGAAATCTTTGCCTGTGCATCGTTATAAGTCACTTTGGATTGAACAGGTAGAAGGGAAGCGAACCTCGCAAGGCGTCAATGAGTCGGAAATTGATCGAATAATTGAAACCATTCGGGAAGTCCAATCGACTAAGTTTATGTCGGAATCACCGACCAGCATAGGAGTTATCTCACCATACCGAAATCAGATGGAGCGTATTGTTGAACGAATCCAGAATGAACTAGACAATTCTGTTGTCAAGGATCACAAGATTATGGTCGGGACTCCTTATTCATTTCAGGGAAATGAAAGAGATATTATCATTATCTCATGGTGCATTGATGAGGACACACACCCTTCCGCGATTCGCTACTTGGATCACCCACAAATATTTAATGTGACAATTACTCGCGCAAAACGGAAAGTCATTAATCTCATTTCTTTTGATCCTAACTTCCTTAAGTCAGATATGCTTCTGAAGAAATACTTGAGTGAGAATCGTGAATTGACGAAAGATGAAATAGCTGCGAAGTACGTGCACGATCAGTTCTTATTGGAAGTGGGAGGGTGGCTTGAGGAAATCGGTTGCACTTATTTGAGTGATTACGAAGTTGCGTCGATTCCAGTCGATATATTGATCACTTCAAGCAGTAAGAATATAGCCATTGATCTCATTGGATTCCCAGGAGAATTTGTTGACTCCATAGATTTAACTCAATACATGCTCCTCCAACGTGCAGGCGTTTCCGTCTTTCCATTACCCTATTCCTACTGGTACTTACAAAACGAATTTGCAAAAAAGGAGTTCATCGAATTCCTCACAAACAACGATTAACTATGAACAAACAATACATCATTACAGGAATTGGAACAGACGTTGGGAAAACAGTCGTGAGTGCAATCGTTGCAGAAGCATTGCAAGCAACTTACTGGAAACCTGTGCAAGCAGGAGATTTGGACAATTCTGACTCGATCAAAGTAGAAAAACTCACGCAAAATGTGACGGTGTTGCCGGAAGCATTTCGCTTGAATGAACCGATGTCGCCACATGCTGCGGCAGCACTTGATGGAGTGGAAATTCTTCCCGAGAACTTAAACTTACCTTCGGTAAATGGCAATCTAATTGTTGAAGGGGCGGGAGGACTTCTTGTTCCAATCAATTCAGAAGGATTTTTGTATGCAGACGCATTTGCGCAATGGGAATTGCCCGTTATTGTGGTTTCTCGCCATTATTTAGGCAGTATCAATCATACCTTGATGACAATTGAGGTGCTGAAAAACCGAGGGATAGAAATCGAAGGGATTATTTTTGTTGGAAATGCACATCGAACTACTGAAGAAGTGATCATGAATAATGCAGGCGTTCGATTTATTGGAAGAATTCCAGTTGTGGAAACGGTAGATCAGGAATTTATCTTACGTCAAGCAGAAAGTATCAAATACGTATTGTAATGAATTTAACAGAGCGCGATAAAAAGTACGTTTGGCATCCGTTTACGCAGCATAAAACGGCGGGAGATCAACTTGAAATTGTAAAGGCTTCGGGGGTTACCTTGTTCGATGCAGGCGGGAAGGAATATATTGATGCGAACTCATCTTGGTGGGTGAATGTACATGGACACGGACATCCACACATTGGAAAAGCGATCTCGGAGCAGTTCAATACCATTGACCACATTGTTTTCGCGGGAGCAACACATCCTAAAGCGGTGGAGATCGCTGAACGAATTGTGGAGAAAACACCTGGAAATCTCCAGAAAGTATTCTTTTCAGACAATGGTTCTACCGCAGTTGAGGTAGGATTAAAAATGGCGTTCCAGTACTTTTTTAATTCCGATAAACCAAGGAGAAAGGTAGTGGCGCTGAACGGTTCGTATCATGGAGATACCTTTGGAGCAATGTCGGTAGGACAGCGCGGTTATTTCAATACACCTTTCGAGTCGTTTTTCTTTGATGTCGATTATTTGGACTTTCCAACAGAGTCGAACACTCAGACGGTTTTGAACCAGGCCAATGAATTGTTTTCAACAGGTGAAGTGGCTGCGTTAATTGTTGAGCCTTTGGTTCAGGGAGCGGCAGGAATGCGTATGTATTCTCCCGAAGTTCTTGATCAATTGACAGAAATCGCTCGGAAATATGGTTCACTCGTTATTTTTGATGAGGTGATGACAGGATTCGGTCGTACGGGAAAGTTGTTCGCAATGGATCACTGTAAACACAAGCCTGACATCGTAGCTTTGTCTAAAGGTCTCACGGCAGGAGTCATGGCAATGGGCGTAACAGTCGCTTCGCAAGAGATTTATGAAGGTTTCTTATCCGACGATAAAGGAAAAGCATTCTTACATGGTCATTCATTCACGGCGAATCCTATTGCTTGTGCGGTGGCATGCGCCAATTTGGATCTTTTTGAAGACGAGAAGACGATTCAAAACATGAAGGAACTAGTGATCTGGGGAGAAGCATTTAAGGAACAATTAAGTGAAATGAAAACGGTTCGTAATGCACGTCAATCTGGGACCATTGTTGCCTTCGAAGTGAATACTGGAAACGAGGACACTTATTTTTCTGATGTGCGCGAACGTGCTTATGCCTATTTTCTCGAACAGGGTGTGCTGCTTCGACCTTTAGGAAATACAATTTTCGTGAACCCACCTTATTCCATCTCGAAGACTGAGTATTCTCATGTGGTGCGAACAGTCATAGATTTTCTTGAGTCATTGTAGTCGTTTTCTTGTGGCTTTTTTGT
Organism: Flavobacteriales bacterium; assembly: GCA_013373595.1. Taxonomy (GTDB): domain Bacteria; phylum Bacteroidota; class Bacteroidia; order Flavobacteriales_D; family Crocinitomicaceae; genus UBA4466. Next base: position 4,348 of record JABXHO010000157.1, read on the forward strand.
TTGAACGTCGTGCGTATTGAAATGTTCGACGTCAAGTATAGTAGGCTAATGGATCATTTTTCCTCATTTTAATCTTTGTTAGGCTCACCCATTATTAGTAGCTTTGTAATCAATCGACTAGCTACTATTCAAAATGATCGGAAAAATTTCATTTCTTACGTTATTGTTCGCGCTATGCGCTAATCCTTCTCGTGCACAACTGGATGATCTTCATTACATCCCGCCAATGCACAGTTTTGATCCTGTTATAGACATTGGCGATCACGTCCTGTACATTTCTACACCAGAGACAGCTCCTGTCAATTACACAATCGAAGATGGAGCAGGAAACGTGCTGCAAGCAGGAACAGTGTCAAATGCAGTTCCCGTTACGTACAGTTTGACAGGAACAAACACGGATTTCGACGTATTGGAAGCAGATTTAAACACCGTGCTACCCGATCGAGGGTTGATTGTAACGGCATCAGATTCTGTTTATGCGAACATTCGTATGCGTGGAGGATCTTCGCAGGCGGCAAGTATTACAGCAAAGGGTCGTGTTGCCGCTGGAAACGATTTTCGAATTTTTACTGCTCCATTGCAGGTCGCAAACTCATACCGAAATCATGTTGTGGGCTTAATGGCTACGCAGAACGGAACGGTTGTGAACATTGATTTAACAGGAACGGGGGTAACACTTCATGGAGTGGGAGCGCCAGCGACTACAAATGTGATTACGCTCAATATGAATGCAGGAGATAGTTATGTGTTTGGGGCAAGTTCGCAGACAGATCCTGATAACCTCACGGGAATGATTGGACGTCGAATCACATCGAATAACCCAATTGTGGTGAATTCAGGATCGTGGACGGGGAGTTCTGTCGGTGGTGGTGGACAAGATATTATCATTGATCAGATGGCGCCATCTTCAGCTTTAGGACAAGAGTTTGTTACGGTGAAAGGGTTGGGAATAAACGATCAGGAAGGAACAATGGTGATTGGGAATATCAATAACACTGATATTTTTATCAATGGTTCAGCAACACCGATTGCTACGATAAATGCAGGCGATTATTTCTTGATTGATGGAACAAATTACATCAACGGAGCGCTTTATGTTGAAACATCATCTCCTGCATATGTTTGGCAAGTGATTCTCGGATCGAACTCTACTGCAACGCAAGGGGGAATTTTTGTTCCTTCGCTTTCTTGCTACTCACCAACTGGGGTCGATTTGATTCCAGATATTGAAATGATTGGTGGTACAACTTTTTCGGGAGGAGTAAATATTGTGACTTTGGCAGGAGCAACGGTAACAATAAACGGAACGCCAATCGCTACGGCGCCTGTGGCTGTAACGGGATCGATCTATGAGTATTATCAAGTTTTGGGACTAACGGGAGATGTGAGTGTACAAAGTACGGAATCCTGTGCTGTTGCCTTCTTTGGGGCAAGTGGTGCAATTGGTTATGGCGGTTACTTTTCAGGTTTTAGTGATGTTGTACTGAACTTGGGAGCGGACGGATTGCTCAATCCGAATGGATCATCTTACTGCTTGGATTCAACTGCGCTCATCGACGTGAATACTGATTACGCTATTCAATGGTTGTTAGATGATATCGCTATTCCAGGGGCTAATTCAGACACCTTGATTCCGACGGTGGCAGGATATTATTCTGTTGAGATTAGCTCGCCCGGTGGACTCTGTACAGACACGACGAATCAAGTTTTTGTGGTGGATGATTTGGCTCCAACAGCTTCGAATCCACCTCCAGTGAATATTCAGTGTATTGGAGATGTGCCGCTGCCAGATATCAATGTGGTTACCGATGAGGCAGATTTCTGTACAACTTATCCAACGGTTGCTTTTGTATCTGATGTTTCGGATGGATTGACCTGCCCAGAGACGATTACGCGAACCTACTCCGTAACGGATAATAGTGGAAATTCGATTAATGTAGCGCAGACAATTACGGTGTACGATAACATCCTTCCAACGGCGTCAAATCCAGCGCCAGTCAATGTTCAGTGCATTGGAGATGTCCCAGCGCCCGATGTTACAGTTGTAACGGACGAAGCAGATAATTGCACACTCAA
>JABXHO010000037.1 GCA_013373595.1 Flavobacteriales bacterium
AGCCGTAAGGTTCTTCGCAGAAGAATCGGCTTTATGTTGCAAGGTTCCCCATCTGGGATCATGTAGCGAAGCGGAATGAATCCCCTTTTTAAGTTGGAGTCATGGAAAAAGCCGTAAGGTTCTTCGTAGAAGAATCGGCTTTGTGTTGCATCAATCCATACAGATTCACGCAGCCGAAGCGTCAAGTGGCGTATGGTGGGCTGTTTTGGGAAGCTTGCTTGCTCTTGGGTTCATCGTTCTATTTGCGCGATCACGTCGCGTAGCAAACTAATGCGGCAATAACAGTACGTAATCTTCTACCCATGCGTGGTCGCGTAAATCCTGTTCAAATCTTTTCAAGCGAGAAAGCAAGACTTGGCAAAAAGGATTCTCAGAGAAGTTGGAGCGTTCAATTAATAAGATAATTTCTTCCAGAAATGGTTCACTTCCTTCATGTGAATGCAGGAGCTCATTCACTTCAGGATTCGCTCCAGAATTCGATTCACTCAAAAACGCAGGATAAATTTTTTGTTCCTCAATTTCCATATGAAGCTTCATTTCCATTTGAAATTTCAAGAATAAATTGAAAATAACGGGCAGGGAAGGTGTATTCGGGAGCAATCGAATCAGACTCAGAAAATCTTGTTCGATTTTAGGAATGATCTCATGCTCAAACCTTTGGTGTGCACTTTGTAACCAGTCAACAACGGTTTGAGGACTCGCATTGAGTAAAAAAGCCAACTCGTTGGATAAAAATGAAGCTTCATTCGCCGAAGTATGAGCGGTTTTGTTTTGAGGAGTTCCAAGCATGATTTCTAAATTATATCTTTCTAGTAAAAGTAGACAAGCATCACGGTGGAATCAATACCGCATATCAGGTATTATTTCTTCGAAAAGCAATGCAAAAAGAGAGTGGAATGGGAGAACGAACGTTGAATTTAAAGACTTCTCTACTTTTTTGAACAGTTTTTTTTCACCTTGAAATGTATAAGTAATTGGGCAAAATTAGATGTTAACTGCATCAGTTACTGCGTGAAGTGTAAAATAGCTCATTTTATCTGCAAAACCGCCGAAAACAGGAGTGAAATTTATTCGAAAAAATTAACATTTAGTTCACCTAAAATCAGAAATAGACCTTTATTTTTGGTCTGAGTAGTTTTTTTATAGTTCGATAGATGACCCATTGAACCGGGTCCAAAAAAGGGGAGACATGATAGCTTCCTTTTTTTGTGCAATCAACTTTTTTGATGACAGTTTATCCCGTTCAAATGATGTCTCGTACAATTACTCAAACGAAAAGTCTGAGGATGTTCTCATCATGAGTTTACGTTTTTCACTCCAAATTCAGATGTGTATCTTTTTAAGTTGATTTGGAAAAAAGTGTTTTTCTGGTGCTTCGTATTGTGATAACTTGCCTAGTAGTACAACGAAATACCTATAAATATGAAATATTCTTTCGCACTCTCATTATCCTTCTTGTTTTCGGCGTTTTGTGGATTTAGCCAAATAGAAATTAGTTCGGACTTGCCATTAATTCGCGACGGATACCGTGGATGCGCGGTTCCTATCAGTTGTTTGCGCCCTACTTCTTGTTCTGGTCCGATTCAAATAATGGAGAATCCAGAGGGAGTCCAAAACTCAGAAGCAAGCGATGACTTATTGGATATTACAGATCCTGAAATGGTGGATTTTGGAGCAGCACCGAATCCAACAAAGGGACAATTGACCATTTCTGTGGCGCCAGTATTACTAAACCATGAAATCACAGTCTACGATATGACGGGTAGACAAGTAGGTTTTCCTGTGATTATTTCGAATGTTTCTCAGCCGATTTCCATCGAAGGAGAAGCAGGAATTTACATCATTGCGATTCCTACGAATGAGCAGGTGCTCACAAAACGCATACTACTGGAATAATAAATAACATAAATAAATAGTAGCCGGGTCAATAATTCATTCTACCTCAATGAATAGTGACTAAACCAAAAACAGGTGTCCCGATTCAATATCTTGGACACCTGTTTTTTTTGTGAGTAGGTTATAAATAAGTTATCAGTTCCCTCGCTTAAAATTTGATTGTTAAGCGCGTTAGGAAGTTGCGTCCTGCTTGCGGATAGTAGAAATTTTCAACTGTTCGTTCCCCTCCGTAGATGTATCCCCAGGTATACCCGTTGTTCTGATACATTTTATTGAAGAGATTATTCACCGCCAAACCAATACGGATTTCTTCGAAAATAGTATTGGTGATGGTGTAGCTCATCTGCAAGTTTGAGATGAAGTAACTATCGATTTTACGTGTTTCTGTTGAGGTATTATCCAAGAATTGTGAGCCCACGTATTTCCCTAATAAATTCACTTCAAATCCTTTGAAAGGTGTGTACGAAATTCCTGCTGACCCAATTACGTTTGGAGAGAAGGCTAGATCGGTGTTGGTATGAACAATTGTGTCTTGTCCGCCGATGTCGTAATTGTCTACGTACTCGTTGAATTCGGCAATCTTATTTTGACTCAACGAAAGGTTTCCTGTTACGCTAAGTGTTCGTGTGATTTTATATCCAGCTTCTAATTCGACTCCCAATCGGTAACTTTCATCAACGTTTGTTCGCGTGTAGCCTCCAACATCATTGATTTGTCCTGTTAAAATCAACTGATTGTTATAGTACATGTGGTACACATTCGCTTTCACAAGTAAGCGCGAAGAAGTGTAACGGTAACCAATTTCAGTGTTGATTAATTGCTCTGGATCTGGACGATTTTCAGGCGTATTTTCACGGAAATCATCTCTTACAGGTTCGCGATGCGCTACAGCAACAGATGCATACGCATTGTTTTTTCGATTGAAATCGTACATGAAACCAGCTTTTGGGTTCACGAAGTTGTATTGTACATCTTGATTAACTTCTTGTAGCGACCCTTGAATGTCGTCCACTCCTAAAAATGCATAGTCGATGTGTCGGAATTGAACATCTCCGTATAGCGTCGCTTTTTTCACTTTGTACGTCGCCTTTACGTATGAACTTAGGTCCGTTTTGGTCGCATCATTGTCGTAGTAGCGATCACCAATAGAGCTATTCGATGCAAATTCAGCCCAAATCACTTCTCCGTAATGTGCTCCGCGGTATTGGTTCATTCCACCACCCCACACCAGACTGAGTTTATTTTTCTTATACGAAAGGGTGAAAATTCCTCCGTAGAAATGATTGTCCAACCATCTTCTTCGGATCAAATCAGTAGACGTTACCGAATCACCTCCCAAAACAACAGGATCGAATCCGTAGGTAGAAAAATCTTCATCTTCCTTGAATTGCTCGAAGTATCCACGTCCTCGCGTGTAGTGTCCCGCTAATTTCAACATTAAATAGTTTGTGAAACGGTGTGAGAAGAGCAATTGGTAGTGATCTTGCTGGTAGTTGTCCACCTCGTTTTCGTACGTGTAATAGTTGTACGTTCTTCCCGAGTTCAATAAGTTTTCTCTGTCTTCACCAAAGATGTAGTTGCGATCTGCATACGCGATAATATCTGCTTCACGTCCGTTGATGACAGATTCAGGTGTTCCATACCATGCTTGATATGTACGCTCTTTTCCACTGAAAATATTGGCGCGGAGTTGCGATTTTTTTCCAACCCATGCCCCAGAAAGGTAAAACGATTTCAAATTGGAATTGGCACGGTCGATGTATCCATCAGAAGAAATACGCGACAAGCGAGCGTCCATCAAGAATTTCCCTTTGATCAATCCAGTTCCTGCTTTTACAGTATTGCGAAGCGTATTGAATGACCCGAAGGTATTGTCGATGTGCGCGTATGGATCACGCTCAATTTTGTTCGTATTGATGTTGATGCTTGCTCCAAATGCCGCCACACCATTCGATGAGGTTCCCACTCCACGCTGCACTTGAATTTGATCCGCAGAAGAGGAGAAATCAGGCAAGTTAACCCAGAAAACACCGTGCGATTCAGGATCGTTCAAAGGAATCCCATTTAGCGTTACGTTTGTTCGTGTTGGGTCAACTCCACGGATGCGAATTCCGGTGTATCCAACTCCAGCTCCTGCATCCGAAGTAACAACGGTTGATGGAGTCATTTGAAGAAGGTAAGGAAGATCTTGTCCGTAGTTCAACTTCTCAATTTCCTTTGTTTTGAGTGTTTTGTACGTTGTGGGCGTTCCTTTTTTAGTGTAGAGAATCACTATTTCCTCCATTTCTTGTGATAAACCGTCCGAATTTCCAGAGTTAATGTTCGAGGAAAGCGGATTCATTACACCGTTTACGTAATTAGTTGGTGTACTTTCTTTTAACTCCACTTTCAACACCAAGGTGTCATAATCTGGATGGGTAAACTGGACCGTGTGCATCCCTCCAGAAATGTTTTTGATTTCATAATTTCCATCGGAATCGGAGGTTGCCATGAAGTTGGATTTGTTGTCAATTACAATTTTGACATCTTGAATTCCGTTGGTTGTTTCGGCTATTGATACAACGCCTTTAACGTTTGTTTGTGCATTCGTGACCAGAGGGAAAAATACCATCAGGCCACAGATCTTAGATAAAAGTCTTGTTTTCATTTTAAATAAATGTATACAAGAACAAGGGGCTAATTCCGTGTTATTAATAATTAGCTATTCGGTCACTTCCCTTCGCAGGCATTATCCTGATCAGGTAAAATGGGTATAATCTCAGCCCTTTCGAGCACCCCTTAGAGACGGGGCAAAGTTAGATCATTCGGATTGAATAGTCGCTATGGCTTTACAACTTTTTTCGAGGCGTTCTTTTTCTGATCCTGAAACAATGATGTAGTTTTTTTGGGACTCAGTGAGTTCCTTCACGTACATCTGGAATAATTCTTCGCGCATTTCTGGATGCTCACGCATAGGGTCATATTCCCAAGGGATATCAGGAGAGCACAAAATATGAAGGTCAAAATGATTGGCATCCATTTCGGATTGAATGGTTTCTGAAACAGTTGTATACTTCACCATCGACCAGACTTTCAAGACCACAAAATCGGTGTCAACGATTTGAATAGAATCCGAGCAATTTTTGAATTGAGCCAAATGTCCTTCACAAATTTTATCCAAATCTTCTTGAACGTATGGACGGTTGATATCTTCCAAATAGCTTCGACCGTATTCCAGAAAAAGCGTTCCGTTCAATGCTTTGCTGAGCGCTTGAGATAAGGATGTTTTCCCACTCGATTCTGGACCAGTTAGTGCGATTCGAATCATGCTAATTGCTGTTTATATTTCTTGTACCATGAGATGAAACCACCAATGGCCAAAATGGTGAACAACACGTAGAGCACTGCGGATAAACTATATCCTCGTTGATGGTAGAGGAAAATTGACACAATGTCGATGACAATCCAATAGATCCAGTTTTCGAGGACTTTTCGAACAACCATAAAAGTTGCGGCGAGACTAAAAACAGTCGTAAATGCATCGGCGTAGGGATTCGCTTGATCGGTAAATTGATCAAAGCCATACCCTAACATAAAGGCGACACCGCCACTAATCAGCAGATTGTATACGTGATAGTTGATCGCCCATGTTTTTACCACATCTTCATTTTCTGTTGCGTCAAGAACGTCGCTGGGTGGCGTCACTTTTTGTATGTCCTTTTGCCAAGAAACCCAACCAACAATGCCCATTACCACATAAAACACTTGCAAAACCGATTCGATGTATAACTGTCCATGTAAACAGAGGTAAACGTAGAGGCTGGAGGAAATAATAGCGAACAACCAACACCAAATACTACGCAGTGCTGCCAGGATCACATAAGCAATTCCCGTAAACACGGCAATCCACTCCCACATTGACGTGGCAAGAATTCCTTGGTACACACTTTCAAAAAATGACATGCTGCAATTTTCGACAAATATAGTTTTTTCAACACTCCAACAGTGCGAGGCAGGAATGATCACAAAATTGAATGAAATGAACCATTGAGCTTTGGCACGTATTATGTTAAATGATGGACGTTATTTATATTTTTTCTAACTTGGAGGTGTCAATCTCTAGTCAAATATTCACCATGAAGAGAATCGTAGTTACATTAGGAGCAGCCTTTTCACTTATTTTACTCGTTTCTGCGATGAAGAGTGTCGCTGTGACAGTCGACCTATATGCCAAAGGAATTCCTATCAGCGTTGAAGCACCAAACGGTTCTACCATTCGATCTGGGTTAATGGATGGAATGGACATGGGAAATGGAAAAACCTTAAACTGGGAAATCAACAAGGGAGAATTTAGCCTAGATGTATCGATGCAAGATGAAGATATCAAACAAACGAAATCGGAGTATGTACGTTACTCAAAGAGCGTAGCGCAAAAAGATCCGAGTTTTGTACGATTCGTGGAGTCCGATCTCAACGGCTTTTTGGTGAAATTGAGTTTCAACGGAGCTATTGAGTACGATTTTTACCATGTTGTAGAGAAAGACAAGCGCGCGATTGAATTTTCTGTAGGATTGGGGACTTCTGACTATAGTTTGGAAAACATCCGAAAGATTTATCACGCTGCGCAAACTGCACACTAACATATGTTCGCAAGTACTTCGAAAGGTACAATCACCTTTTCTTCATTCCACACGAGTTGACATGCATATTTCCCTGCGGGAAGATCTGTAAAATTGATGTCGACCACGTGGTTTCCAAAAACGAGATCAAAATTTTCTGCATGTACTTTTCCAAGTGATGGGATTTCCCATAAAGTCAGCCGCACTTCTCCTTCCTCGGGAATCGTGACATACAATTTACTGCTTTCATCCACAGGATTTGGAGAGATGTAGGCAGCAAAATCGGGTTTGCCGCTTTCTCGTTTCGCATCCAAAGGTGTTGTAGTAGGATGAATCTGTCTTTCTTGAAAAAGAGGTGCGGGCCTTGGAGCAATTGGCGAGCTTGATGCTCCAGCTAAAAACCGCTTAGGATCGAATGGATCATCATCAATACGGGTGATGCTTCCGTTAATGACTAAATCTCCCATCCACTCCGCGACACAAACAATTTCTAGAGCTTCGGGCTCAAATTTGACAAAACCGTCAAGCGGAGACATAATCGAGGTTCCTGTTATAATTAACCACGGATCAATTTCAGCCCACGGTTGCCACGGCGAAATTACCAGGGAATCTGGTCCACGATACCTCATAATGGTGTCATTCATCATAGCAATGGAATCATTGAGTTGAGCAATGTCCAAAGTGTCTTTCTCTTCCTCTTCCATCATCTGCTCGCTGCACGTCTGCATCTGTTCCACCACTTCTTTCGAAAAAGTCGATTGACAACTAAATAAAGTCAGGCCAAAAACAGCCACCAACGAAAACACCCACACAGCGCGAAACGATTGTTGGTCGCTTTGCCATGGAATAAATTCGTTGTTGATTTCTATGAGTTGACGATTTTCAATATGACCACAAACACGCTCCTTGGCTTGCATTTTCTCAGAAAGAATGGCTTTTATCTCAACAGCAGATTTATTGGTGAAGTCGGTAACTTCAAACGAACATTTCTGACAGAATGCACCTTTTTCTGTGGGAGACATTTCCGACCAGTTTTCGGAGCAGGGTTGAGGTATGGATACTTTCATAGTGTTAGCTCTATAACGTAGAAATCACCGTAAAGTTGCCGCAGCTTATTTTCGTAAATCTACCGTTCAATCAATGGTGGAGTTGTTTTCCCACTTGTTTGCTTTTGAATCACTATTTTAATCTACAAATGATTTCAAATGAAGTACCTAATACTATTCATTTTTAGTTGTGTTTTTTTCGCTACTACTTATTCTCAGGAAAACGATTCTACTTATCAGGACGTAGAAGAGGTGTTCATCTCGTCCAAGAAAAAGAAAAATATCGTTTTTGAGGACCCAAAATACTACATCGTTGATTTCACAGTTTCCAATGAGAATGCCTTTCTTTTGATGAAAAATCTAGGGAAATACTACCTCTATGAATTGGATGAAAACATGCAGTTTGTGAGCAAACTTCGCCTCAATATGAATGCAAATTCCTTGTTTCAAGATTGCTTTGGAAATACACATTTGATAGCGAGCGATAGTGCTTACTTCATTCTTGATGATGAATATGGATTGTTTCTCACAGAGGCACATCCACGAAAAGAGTTCATGAAGGCGATGGAGAAATGCGTTGGTACTGTAGACGACAAAATTATTCTGGAGAATCATGCTCGCTTCGAGCAAAACCAAACATTTTATACCATCGACAGGGCTTCGGGGGAAAAGAATATCATTTACCGAATCAACGACAGCACGTACATAAGTAATGTATTGAATGAACAATCGGAAAGTCAGCAAGGAGTGAGTGAGGTTCGCTTGTCTAAACGGTATTTGTTAGGAAATATTGAACGTCCTCAGCGCTACAATCCGCTATTTGTTGTGGATGATTCACTTTATATTTTCAATCATTTTGAAGGCAGAATGGATCAGCTTGATATGGACGGTAATGTTCAGAAGTCACTTAAAATTAACCATCACAAGAAGAAAGGATGGGATCGACGCATCTATTCCGATATTTCAAAACGACAATTCTATGCAGTCTGGGTAAAAAATGGCGCCCAGCATTTAATTGGATTGGCCATGAATAAGGATGAACAAAACTTTGGTTCCAAAATCACGAAACATGCCTACCCGGAGAAGGTGATTGTTCGAGACGGCTACGCGTATTATACTTACAAGCCGAATTTCGATGCAAATTTGAATAAACTGTACCGTCAGAAGTTGTAAGGGGGGCTAAATGATTTGTACGCGGAAATCGATGAGATTTTATTTTTCATTCGTATCTTACGAAGACCTTATACACACCTCTATTAAGATGAAAAACCTCATTCTATTTCTGATACTTTTACCAGCAATCACTCAATTTTCCGTTGCGCAAATAGATGACACAACCTTTCAAGACGTAGAGGGAGTTACTGTGTTTTCTGAGAATGAAGCGGCGATCATCTTTGAGGATAAACGATTCTATATTGTTGATTTTTCACTTTCTGAAGATCGTACCCTCATGTTGATGAGGAATATGAGAAATTACTTCATTTATCAACTCGATGACGAATTAAAGTTCGTAGACAAAATCAAAATAGATGGAGGTGCAGATGCTTTATATGACGATTGTTTTGGAAACACGTACTTGGTAACGAAGGATAGTGTCTATCTCATTTTAGAAGATGATAAAGGAATATTTCTTTCGGACCAAAATCCCAGAAGGAGATTTATGGAAACGATGGAAAAGTGTGTTGGCGTAACATCGGAGAAGATCATTTTTGAACATCTCTCGAAACTGAATCAATTTCAAGTTTTTCACACTGTTGACATGCAAAACGGTGAGGAAGCGGTTATCTATGAAGTGAATGATACAGCTCAGGCGAAAAGTTTGCTCGAGGAAGGGATTTTATTGAGGAACGATTTGTGTGAAGCGCCAAATATTATTGATGAATCATCAACGAATGGAGGCTCTGGTGAAGCAGCTCATAAAATGCATAGAGAGTTTAATGCGCGAAGGCAACGAATGAACTTTTTCAAAAGTCATGTAATTCGACCACAGTATAACCCAATGTTTGTGGTGGATGATACGCTGTATTTTTTCAATTATACCAATAACCGACTTGATCGAATGGATCAGCACGGAAATTTGATTGACTCACACACCATTTCTCACCATAAAAGAGAAGGCTGGGAAAACAAAGTATATTCGGATATCGTCGATAATCGATTTTATGGCGTTCGCGCAATTGACGGAATTTTGCACCTCAATCGACTGTTGGAACCAACGTTTGAAGAAGGATTTAGTTCCAGATTATCTCATCACGTTTATCCCAAAAAAGTGATCGTTCGAGATGGCTACGCGTACTATACTTACAAACCGAATTTCGATGCAAATCTGAACAAATTATACCGTCAGAAGTTATAGCTGTCCACTACTCACTTTCTTCTTCATCACTCGGTAAAATCAAATGTTTATACTTCGTATACAGGAAGGAAATGATCAGCAAGAGAACTCCGAGAGAGATAAATGCAATCGTTTTTCCTCCGCTATCTACATTAGCGATGTCGTAAACAAACAGTTTCACGAGTGTGATCCCAAATAAGATTAGGGCAAGCAATCGCAAGTGGACCTTTTTCTTCCAGATTCCCAAAGCAATAAGTCCAAAGGCATAGATTCCACCAAAAATAGTCAGTCCAGCGCGGTAGAAATCGCCGCCACCATTCATGCGTTTCAAATGAATGAGTTCTGAGCAGGCCACCCAAATCAAACAAATGTGAATCACAATTTCAATGGCTCTTTTAAGTACTTTTTGCGGATGGAAATGGCGTAAAGCAAACCAATTCGAAGCCAGCGTAAAGGCCAGCGCTGCGTAGCCGATATAGCGAATGGAATAGGTCAAACTATACTCCGCAATTTTGTGTCCGTGTAAATTGAGTAAAGCCCGATCACGAAGTACACTCATATCGAACAACCCGACAGTTAAGAAGAGTAAGATAATCGCACTACTAGCTATTCCCAAAACGAGTGAAAAGGTCTTATTTTTTAGCACATATCGATTCGCAAGTTGAAGAGCACCAGCGTAAACCAATGCCAAAATGAGAATCCAGATTGTTTTTAACTTATCCGTACTAGAAAAGAAATCGTTGAAGAAGGTTGTTTTGAATGCATCTGTTCGGGCTAATTGGTCCCAATAAACATCTACTTCTTTTGCCATTGAAAAGAACAAAATCAGCGCTCCAAAGTAAACCAGTCCATTATTCAGAAATGCAAAGAACCCATTCGTTTTGTCCACTTCTGACTGATCACTGTGATGCGTTAAATAGCTCATAAAGAAAAGAACGGTCGTTAGAACAGTTCCTGCTAAGAAGTACTCGTTGAGAACTGGAGTAATTGTTTTTTCGAGTGGCGACCAATACGTGAAACTATTCATGTCTATCCATCCAGCGATAAGGCTGATGAATGATAGCGCGAGTGGGATATAGGCAATGATTTCAAAGAATTGATCTTTCTTCTTTCGTCCAATCCAGAAGAACAATGCTGCCTGAAGCGCCCAAAGAATGGTAATCCAATTTCCATCGAACATCATCGGAATGGATAGCGTGGCATAAATTAGCGCAAACCCAAAGGAAAGGTAGTACAATCGGTGATGAGCTTCTTTTTGCTTGGAAGTGATAAAGGCCACAATTCCTTGCGAGGCTGCGAACAATAAGGTGTACCCTCCGTTGATGAAATCATCATTGTACAGTTCATTAACCAGATAGATACAGAAAATATAGGCGAAAATGGAGTTCAAAATCACGATGGTTGTGCCACTGATTTCGTTCTTGTACTTCATTTTATTAGCAATCAACATGGAGTAGAAGAGTGCATAGAAGATGTTTCCGAAGGCGAATAATGTGGCGAAATCAGATTCTTTCCAAATGACAGCGCGCACGAAGAGCACCAAGAAGATGAACCATGAAATTCCGAAGGCAACAGCAAAAACGGGCTGCCAGTTCTTTTTGAAAGCCAAAAATAGAATCCCCGCGTTGATGATGGACATGTAAACGAATAGTGCAAATGTGGTTCCGGTGCCATCTGAAAGTAAGAAAGGAACGGCATAAGCTCCAACGAGTCCTATAATGGCGATGACCTGTTTGTTATAGCGTATGGCGGCCAGCGATGTGATGACAGTAAACACCAACATGCTGCCGAACGTGACCATTTTGGGAAAGAGCTGGTAGAAATCGTACGCGATAAATGTGACGAAATATGCCACGGCCATTCCTCCGGCGAACATCACCGCACTTAAATTCTCGTATTTCTTCTTGAGATAAATGGCAAAACCAATTAAAATGGCACCAGCTAGATATCCCAAAGCGATGCGCATAGCAGGTCCAAGGATGTTTTTATCGATGGCATATTTTACGCCTACACCAATACCAATCAAGATAATAGCAATTCCAATTTTGTTCGCTAGATTTTCTCCCAGAAAGGATTCAATACTTGATTTTTCTTTTGGTTTTGAGCCAGAAGTTGATTTCAAATCGGACAAAGGTTCCCACGATTCCTCCACGGGTTGAACAACAGGAGCTTGCTTTTCAGCAATAGGTTGCGGAATTTCTTCTTTTGCGATAGGAGCAATCGGTTCAACGGGCTTTTCAGGAGCTACTGTTTTAGGTGCTGTATCTGCAGCAGGAGGAATTGGCTTACTCGCCAGGTGATTGATTCTGAGTTGCAATTCACGAATCTCCTCACGCAGTTCATTGGTATTCTCTTGGAGCTTATTTTGCTTATGAATAAGCACGTCCAAACGCGATTGTAGCTGTCTAATTTCTGAATGATTTGACTCCATATCTCATCGTTTTGTTAAATCAAGTTTAGGCTTTTCGTGCGGAGCAAGTTCCCAAAATTTGCTAAATCAGGAATTTTCAACTGGAAAAAGTGGGACGTAAACACCGTTCTAAACTACAGTTAAGGTTTTGATTTTAAGGTGGTTTTTGGATATTTTTTTGAAGTATTTCGCAATATGGCGAAATTGCAATGTGTACATATTGAAACAGCTTCGCGATTCTTCAGCCGAAATTCTTTCAACCCCAATCTACTTGAACTCTAACGCTCCAATATCAATTGTCCAAACCGTGCTAAGAACGGTCGCGCGATTTCTTCGTATTCATATTTTCCGTCGTTAACGGTATCATTCGAATTGACATACATGCTAGCCGTCAAAACAAACCGCTTTCCAGTTTTAGGATCAACTACGTATGCTGATTCCGTTACAAACCCGTAGGAAATTCCAATTTTACCGTAGGTAAGCACATCATCGAATTGAGTGTTTCCATCGCCATGCACGATGTATTTGTACAAATTATCTGGGTATTTTCGTTGATCGAAATACTTCTTCTCACCAAGATCACTCGGAACAGACTTCATTGCTTCAATCAATAATTCTCGATCCTTTTCACGGATGTTCCAACGCTGATTTTCGTTGAAAAATGCAGGGAAGAACAAGCGCATAGTCGTCGAATGAATGTCATTGAGTGGGTATTCCAAATTGTAGTTGAAATCGAACGGGCCGTCAACAATATCACCGCGGTATTCATTTTTAGATCCCATCAATTTGGTCGGGTCGTAGCGGTAATTTTGTGCAAACTCAATCAGTTCCAAATGACTTTCTTCCTGTTTAAACGTTTTCTCAGATTTCTGTTCTTCTACTGTAAAGCTGTGTGTACGCAGATTGAGAGGTATTTCACATCCACTAAAATCTTTGTAAATCTTCGTTTGAGACAACTCTTTTTGGAGGAGTTCTTTGTTGATGCGCTGTGGCGTAAGAAAATGATACAGCGAATTGTAATACGTGTTATTGCTGACAATGATTAATTCTCGAATCATTTTTTCAAAAGTCAAATTCGAACGTCGTGATTCATCGATAAATCGCATGTTTCCACACTCAAAATCTTGGTTGAATTTTAAAATGGCTTGCGTTGAAAACCCTATTTCGTTTAATTTTTCCAGACTCAATAGAGCAGTAGGCAGTTTTACCATGCTGGCGGGGTAAAAATACCATTGGGGAACTGAAAAATCGTGCGTTTTTCCAAGGTACAACGTTGAGTCGGTACCTACTATTTCTGTCAGCATAAACTGAAAGCGGTACTTTTCTCGATTATCTAGAACGTGATCCACCAGCGTATCTTTCCCGTAAATTCCTTGAAGGAAATCGGGTTCGATAGGTTCTTCGGAATTCCTGGTTTGACAAAAGCTATTTGTCGCGATCATCCACAGAAACAGAATCGTTTGTATGTGTTTTATTTTGAGTTGCATAGAAAATTATCACGGCTGGAATCAAGGTGATCAAAGACCACACCAAGATCATTGGGTCATTAAAAACAAAGAAGGAAATCATCCATAGCGTTACCAAAATAAACACGATGGGCGTCACTGGATATCCCCACGATTTTACAAAATGGGATTGGTACTCTCCCGACTTTTTCTCTCTATGTCTAAGAATGAAAACACCAAAAACAGTCAGTAACGAAAACATGGATAAGGTAATTCCAATGTATTGAATGATCTCTTGAAAGCTACTAAATACAACTAAAAGTAAAGAAATGACGAAGATGAAAAACAGCGCATTTTTAGGAGCTCCATTTTTCGATTGCTTTCCGAGAGCTTTGAAAGCAGTGTAATCTTTTCCGATTTGTTCGGCAACGCGAGGGGCGGCAATAAACATTGCGTTGACACCTGATATCAGTGCGAGAGAGAAAACAAGACTGAAGACCAATCCTACTTTTGTGCCCAAAATTTTGTTCGCTACGATGTTCCCCAAGTCCACCTGTCCGGCCAACTCGTCGAAGCTTGCGACATACATGAAAACGAAATTCATTAGGATATAAATCACCGTCACGACAATGGTTCCAACAATCAAGGAGAAAGGTAAATTCTTTTTGGGATTTTCCATATTCCCGACAATATAGGTGCTGGCATTCCATCCGCTGTAGGCAAACATAACGTAGACCAAAGATCCAGCAAAAGCTAGACTAAAAATAGTACTCGAACTATCTTCGGTAGGAGAAAAGCTGATTCCGGAAGCCTCATAATCTCCCAGAAAAATGAAGGGTATGAGTAAAAACGTGGCGATGAGTATCAACTTGACATAAGTCATGACATTTTGAAAGATTCCACTCCACTTTACACCACGCAGTTGTACCAATAGCACAATGATTAAAACAGAAATTCCAACGAGTTTAGAAGGTGTGATCTCCAAAAATCCTAGTTGTAAAAGAGGATCATTAGGAATGTTC
Organism: Flavobacteriales bacterium; assembly: GCA_013373595.1. Lineage (GTDB taxonomy): Bacteria > Bacteroidota > Bacteroidia > Flavobacteriales_D > Crocinitomicaceae > UBA4466. The sequence goes on from JABXHO010000037.1 coordinate 14,753, forward strand.
AGAATGGGCAAGAAGTATTCACCAGTAGCTAGCGCTAGTGAAGCAATTGCTGCGGAGAAACCAACAAAAAGGGATACCCAACCACTCAAAAATCCCAAAATGGGGTGATAGATGTCCGATAAGAATGCGTATTCTCCCCCAGATCGATTTACGCGAGTGGCAACTTCTCCATACACCGTGGCTCCGCACAACGAGACAATTCCTCCAAGCAACCAGATCATCAAAATCGAAAAGGGATCAGGAATTCCTCCGAAATCTTTACTTAGCACTTGATATCCCAAAGAAGTAAAGATTCCAGTACCGATCATATTCGCTATGACCATGTTTGTTGCGACGGATCGCGTGTATTTTTGCGCCATTATTGGTGGATTAGTCTACAGCGACCTAAAATAGTTTTTTTTTAGGATTTGAGATAATGAATTATAATCAGCAACTTTGTGTAAACCAAAGAACCTCATGAAGAAACTTGCATTTCTCGCACTCGCCGCACTTGTTGTGTCTTGCTCAAGCGAAACTACCGAAAATACGAATACATCAAAAGAAACAACTCCTTTTACTTCCGACTCAACAGAAGTTGTAGAAGTGAAAGAACCGACTTATCCAGAGGATAAAAAGTTTGATGATTTTGCGAATTACATTGCAGGCGTATCGGGAACTGAGGATTCTTACCTGAAAGATTTGGAGTCGACACCTACTTGGAAGAGCTACCAAACTGCAATGGACGGAGTTTGGAAAACAACCAATGAGAAGCTGCCAATTATGAAAGATTGGTCAAATGCTGAAGTAAATCAGGGAGAAGGAACGTTATTTTACCCATTTTCGGGACCAGATTTTTTACATGCAGATGTTTTTTTCCCTGAGCATGAAAATATCGTGATGATCGCTTTGGAGCCGATTGGTACGTTTCCTGACATGAAGAAGAAGTCGGAATCGGGGAAAGACGTGACCTACCTCAATGGTGTGCGTAATTCCTTGAACATGATTCTTGGAAAAAGTTTCTTCCGTACAATCGCGATGGCGGAGGATTTCAAAGGAGAAGTGGATGGAAACTTGCCCGTATTGATGCAATTCATGAAACGTACAAACCATAAAGTGTTGTACCAAGAGCCTGTCGCTTTGAATCCTGATGGAACGTTGACAACCAACATGGATAATTTGTCGGATTCCACCTATATCGGGAATCGTTATTATTTCAAACGAGAAGGTTCAAATAAGGTGAGAACGTTGACGTACTTCGCGGTAAACCTTCAGAATATGCCCTATGTGAGTCGCGGAGGATTGGTTGCAAAAGGTTTGGAAACGCGAACAGATTTGGTAAACTACTTCAACAATTTGGACATTAAATCGACTTACTTGAAATCGGCTTCGTACCTGATGCACCGACCTACATTTAGCATCATTCGTAACATCATTCTAAATAATTCGGAGTTTGTGTTGCAAGATGATTCTGGTATTCCGATTCAATACTTTGATGACGATAAGTGGGATTTGACATTCTACGGAAATTACAAATTTCCCATTTCATTATTTGCTGAACGTCACCAACCAGATTTAGCGGAAGTATATGCCAATGGAGGTGAAAATGTGAAACCTTTGCCTTTCGGAATTGGTTATCAGTACCACAAAGGAACATCGAATTTGATGAAAGCGGTGAAGAAGTAGTTTCAACCTTTTTTTATCGCTCGAAAAAGTCCAAAACCGCATCTACTTCAGAATCCCAATAGTCATACGTGTGACCTGCAGTTGAATCCACATGGAATTCGGATCGTGTATTGCCAATGTTAAGCAATGCTTCGTACAGCTGTTGAGAATAAGCAATGGGAACAATTTGATCTTGTTCACCATGTCCAATGTATACGGGAATGGTTAATTCTTGGATGGATGTAATGGCATTGTCATTGTTCAGCCAACGATCAGTATGTTCAGCGAAGCTTCCGTAATATCCGTTGTAGAGCTTGTCTTTCGTGTAGCGAGTTTGATCAAAATCGCCAGAAAGTGCTCCGCAAGCTGCGAATAGTTCGGGTAAATCCAATGCAAGAAGCACTGCTCCTCGTGCGCCTGTCGAGAGTCCCATAACGAAGTTATTCTGAGATGGATCCAATAGTTGGAATTCCGTTTGAAGTTTTGGAATCATGACTTCTTTCATCCAGGCGCGCGTCGGATATTTTAACCAGTCTTTTCGCGTTTCGGGAAATACGCTGTCGCAATAAATACTTTTTCCCATTTCAGGTAAAATGACAGCGTAGCCTTTTGAAAGTGCTTTTTCGCACAAGGTTGTTTTCTCGCACCAATCTGAGTTCGGATAATTCCAACCAGGTAGGGCGATGATTGTTCCTTTGAACGCAGCATTTTTTGGAAATTGGATGAGCACCTCAATTGCCTGTTGATTGAAATCATAATAAACAGTGGTGTCCGAGGTAAGCGTTGGTTGCGCTACGGTGACTACTTCGTCTTGCTCTTCCATTTCTGAAGATGAGACAACGTGTTTGTGAACAGGTTCGTTTTCCGTTGTGCACGCTGATGTTAGGAGAAAGGCTCCAAGTGCGAGTAATGTTGGTAGAAAGGTTCGAATCATATCGTAAAACTAATCATTCATCTGTGCAAACAAAAATGCCTTCATCAAAGGATGAAGGCATTAAACCAATTAAACCAAACGTGAATCACATTTTTATTTTGAGAGTTGGACTTTTGCAATGGTGTGCGCTTGTCCGTTGGAGATTTTCACGATGTATTGTCCATCATTCAAATCAGCAAGATTTAAGTCGAGAGTATTTGTACCAGAAGTTGCTACTTCGTTTGTTGTGTATACAACTTGACCAACAAGGTTCGATACTTCAATTGTAACATCGGAAGAAACAGTATTATTGAATCTTACTGAAACATTTCCATTAGAAGGGTTCGGGAAGATTTGTGCATCTGTCAACGTTAACTCTTCAGTAGATGCTGCTGCACATGCTGTTGGTGTTGGTGAGAATCCAGCTGTTGTGAATGCGCTTTCGAAATCGGCAACAGAGCTGATTGGCCAGATATCACCGTTTTTCATTTCCATGTTCGGATCGATCAAGCAGAAAGTTGGGTACGCTGCTGGACTGAATGCTGTGTTTACCGATCCTGATCCACCATCTCCGCTGACAGCAGGAGCGTGTGAAAATGTTCCGCCGTGCTGTGTTTCGAATGATTCAACATAAGCGTCGTTATCTTGACCTGTGTTGATGCTGATGCAAACGAGGTCGGCTGAGTTACATCCATATTTTTCATGAAGTTCATTGAAGATAGGAGCTGTTCCTTGACAAGGTACACAATCCACGAAGAAGAAGTCCAGAACAACCCATTTTCCAGCGTTGGTATAGTCGCTCAATGTGTGAGTGTGTCCATCGATATCAGTTACAGTGAAATCGGCTACCGTTTGTCCAACGGTGTACCCTTGAATTTGTGCATTAAGTCCAAAAACGGCAGTACATGCAATGAAAGTGGAAAGTAAAAGTTTTTTCATCTCTATAATTTTAGCGTTAGTTATGAGGCGAATGTAAGTTTTATTTAATTGTTTCAAAATCAAAAAGAAAGGACTTACTTGGAATGCTAAAAGGGTTTAGCTAGTTGCTGGAAAACAAAAAGTCCCTCCTTCCCGATATCTATCGGGAGGGAAGGACCTTCAAATTATAGCGATGTGTTAATTACTTCTTCACTGCCTCAACAACTGCTTTGAAAGCATCTGGGTGATTCATGGCCAAATCCGCAAGAACTTTACGGTTTAGTTCCATATCACTTTTGTTGATGAGTCCCATGAATTGAGAGTAGCTCATTCCATGCTGACGTGCACCTGCGTTGATACGTGTGATCCACAAAGCGCGGAAGTTTCTTTTCTTTTGTTTACGTCCTTCGTAAGCATATTGCCATCCTTTTTCAACGGCATTTTTTGCTACTGTCCAAACGTTTTTTCGTCTACCGTAGTAGCCTTTTGCATGCTTCATTACGCTCTTACGACGCGCTCTTGAAGCTACATGATTTACTGATCTTGGCATAATAATTTGTTTTTTGACAAGGAGTGCGTTGCTTTTGCTCGAAGGCTCAAACGGCTTGGTTACTCATTATCGGGTTAACTCTAACCTGTGTATGCATTCGTTACCATTAACGAATTACTTCATACACAATTGTTGCTTAATGTTCGCCTCATCTGATTTGTGTACCAAACCAGCTTGAGTCAAGTTACGCTTTTGCTTCTTAGTCTTCTTTGTCAAGATGTGACTTTTAAAAGCGTGCTTTCTTTTGATTTTACCGCTTCCAGTTACTGTGAATCGCTTCTTAGCACTGGATTTAGTTTTCATTTTTGGCATCTCTCTTTGTTTTTAGTTACCGCTATAATTGCTTTTAATATCTCTGGTCGTTTTCCGATAGCGATCGGAGCGACACTTTTACTTTTTCTTAGAGTTGATCATCATCGTCATGCGTTTCCCTTCCAACTTCGGCATTTGCTCAACAATTCCGTACTCTTCCAGTTCTTGTGCAAGACGCAACAATAAAATCTCTCCACGATCCTTAAAAACGATGGTTCTTCCGCGGAAGAAAACATACGCTTTCAATTTACTTCCTTCTTTTAGGAACTTCTTAGCGTGTTCCAATTTGAAGTTGAAATCGTGATCGTCTGTGTTGGGACCAAAACGAATCTCTTTGATCACCACTTTACTTTGTTTGGCTTTGAGTTCTTTTTCGCGTTTCTTTTGATTGTAGAGGAACTTACGGTAATCCATAATCTTACAAACGGGAGGAACGGCCTTTGGCGAAATTTCTACCAAGTCCAACTCTTGCTCCTCTGCAAGTTTCATCGCTTCACGAACCGACATAATTTGCGGCTCTGATCCTTCCATTACAAGACGGATTTTATCAGCGTGGATTTTTTCGTTAATACGGTGCTTCGCAGTATCTTCTCTACGAACAAATTTTTTCTTATTACGAGGTCTTCTCATTCAGTTATTTAAACATTAACAGCCAATTCGATGTCGATCGCCTTTTTCACAAGATCGGCAAAATTTTCAATACTCATCGATCCGAGGTCTCCATTTTCTCCTCTTTGTCGAACTGAAACAGTGTTGTTACTAGCTTCTTGCTCTCCGATGATGAGCATAAATGGAATTTTATTCAACTCCGATTCACGTATCTTCTTACCTACCTTTTCGTTACGATCGTCAACGAATCCGCGAATATCGTAATTATTTAGTAATTGTAAAAGTTTTTGAGCGTAATCGTTGTATTTATCACTGATTGGTAAAATCGCAACCTGATCGGTTGTTAACCAAAGTGGGAAGTCACCAGCACAGTGCTCAAGCAGTACAGCCACGAAGCGTTCCATCGATCCAAACGGTGCGCGGTGAATCATCACTGGGCGGTGTTTTTGGTTGTCCGATCCCGTATATTCCAGTTCAAATCGCTCTGGAAGGTTGTAATCTACTTGAATCGTTCCAAGCTGCCACTCTCTTCCCAAGGCATCTTCTACCATGAAGTCAAGCTTTGGTCCGTAGAAGGCGGCTTCTCCATATTCCACTACCGTAGGTAGGTTTTTCTCAGCAGAGGCTTCAATGATCGCTTGTTCTGCTTTGTCCCAATTCGCGTCTTCTCCGATGTATTTATCTGGATTGTTTGGATCTCTCAATGAAATCTGCGCCTTGAAATTCTGGAAGTCAAGTGTTTTGAAGATGTACAATACAAGGTCAATTACCTTTTTGAATTCATCTTTCACTTGCTCTTGTGTACAGAAAATGTGGGCATCATCTTGCGTAAATCCACGTACACGCGTCAATCCGTGAAGCTCACCTGATTGCTCGTAACGGTATACTGTTCCGAACTCTGCAAAGCGAACGGGAAGTTCTTTGTACGAACGAGGGCGCGATTTGAAAATCTCACAGTGGTGTGGACAGTTCATCGGCTTCAACAAGAATTCTTCTCCTTCATCTGGAGTCAAAATGGGTTGGAACGAATCCGCACCATATTTCGCGTAGTGTCCAGAGCAAACGTACAATTCCTTACTTCCGATATGTGGAGTAATAACTTGGTCGTATCCGCCTGCTTTTTGAGCTTTCTTCAAGAAATTCTCCAGTCGCTCACGCAATGCAGCTCCTTTCGGTAACCACAAAGGAAGACCTTGTCCCACAGTTTGAGAGAAAGTGAATAAGTCCAATTCTTTCCCCAATTTACGGTGATCACGCGCCTTTGCCAACTCCAATTTTTCCAAATAATCAGTCAACTCAGCGGCTTTCGGGAAGGTAATTCCGTAGATACGTGTCAATTGTTTGTTCTTCTCATCTCCACGCCAGTAGGCACCCGCAATGGATGTCAATTTGATCGCTTTGATCATTCCTGTGTGCGGAATATGTGGTCCGCGACACAAGTCTGTGAATCCTCCTTGGGTGTAGAATGTGATGTTTCCATCTTCTAAATCTTCGAGCAATTCCAACTTGTATGGGTCCTCTTTTTCTTGGAAATAGGCAATGGCTTCCGCTTTCGGAACTTCTTTGCGAATGAACACATTTTTTTGCTTCGCGAGTTCCTTCATTTTTTGCTCGATCTTTTCAAGATCTTTCTCAGTAATCGAGTAATCCATGAAGTCTACATCGTAGTAAAATCCATTTTTTACGGGAGGTCCAATTGCCAACTTTACGCCAGGATAATAGAACTCAATCGCTTCAGCCATGAGGTGAGCAGAGGAGTGCCACATCGTTGATTTCCCATCTTTATCGTTCCAGGTGAGTAATTGCAAGGTGGCATTTTCGTTAATTGGAAGACCTGCGTCTACCACATTTCCATTCACCTTTGCGGCAAGTACATTTCGGGCAAGACCTTCAGAGATGCTCTTCGCAATATCCATTGCTGAAGTGCCCTTTTCAACTTCTCTCACCGAACCATCTGGGAGCGTAATATTAATCATAGTTGTTCTTTCAATGAAGTGGCAAAGATAGTGAAAGATAGGAGATTCAAGCGAATGAAATTCGACGAATTTTCGGGTGATTACCGCTATTTTTTTGAAGCGAGTAGCACAAGATGCGTGTCACTTTCACCTGTGGGTAGAGGATAATCAATTCGAATGGTTTCCAAATGCTGTAAACCGTGTTGCTTGAATAGTTGGAGGATGTCTTGTTCGAGATAATAGAATACGCTCATTTTGTGTCCAGTACTTCCTGTTTGAGTATAGGATTGATCGTACGCTTTCTCTATGCAACTTAGGTAGATAATGCCCTTGGCGTTGAGTAGTTTCGAAGCTGATTCAATGAACTGGTTCAAATCATTCTTGGTCAAATAGGGAATGCAAAAGCCAGAAAAAATGGCATCAAATTGCTGGTTCAGGGTATGGATTTCTCGTGCATCCAATACTTGAAAGTGCACATCTGAAACGTGCTTTTGGGCTTCTTCAATCATTTCAGAGGCGACATCCGTGGCTAAAATTGAAGCTTCAGGAAGTCGATTTTTGAGCCAACGCGTTGCTGTTCCAGGACCGCATCCAATTTCTAACAGGGAAGATGTCGGTTGAAGCTTTGATGCAAAGGCTTCGTAAGAATCATCATAGAGACGTATGTCCTTGAATTTTTCATGGTAAATGCTAGACAAATGCTTCCATGTTTCTATCGTGTTTTGGTAGCGATCATCCATTGCCTTTCTTATTTAGCCATGTTTCTCTTTGTATCGAAAAGATGTTTAATGGAGCATTCTTCTCATCGAGAATGGTCTTTTCCAAGATCATTCCGTTTTTGCGTGCTACTTTCTCTGAACCAATATTTCTCGGATCGACTTGAGAGATTAAGTTATCCGAAAACTCATTTTCAAAGGCATAATTCAAACAGGCATTCGCCGCTTCAAATGCATATCCTTTTCGCCAGAACTCAGGAAGAATAGAGTAGCTGACTTCCAATCTATCTTCCCCTTCAATGGTTTGAATGAGTAATCCAGATTGTCCAATGAGTCGATTTGATTTTTTGTTGATGAGTACGTTCATGCTGCCGAGTTGCTTTTCGTACCGGTCCATCGTTTTGTCGAACCAAAATTGTGTAAGCTCTTTCTTGCTGAGTTTTGGGTCCATTCCAAGAAACAGGGCAACATCGTCTGAAATGAAGAGAGCCTGCCAATCGTCGAAATCATCCCACGACAATTTTCGGAATCGCAATCGTTCCGTTTCGAAATTTTCGAGAAAATAGTTGTTGTGCTGTTCGGGGTTCATATTCGAAAGAAACGGATTTTTTCGATGAAATCGGCACTTCTGTTAGTATCCTCTGATCATTTTTTGAGGATAACGGAATACGGGTTTCAATTCGTTAAAATGAAGACTGATCTCAAATCCTCCGTATGAGCTACTGAAGAAAATAATTCTTGAGCCGCTAATTAAAAAATTGGATTTTAGTTCTTCTAGTTTGGATTCAATGTCGACACAATTATCCCCGTAGGCTTGAATTTTAGTTGTTTCACGGATGAGCAGTTGATGAAGCAGCTCTTTGGATTGAGCATCTGATTTTAAAATATCTGATAGCGTAATCGGAACGAGTTGGTTCTTGACGATTTGGTAGTTGTACAAGTTCTTGGATGCATAAACGCGCGCATCGAGGTAACTTCCGTAGTACATTGTATTTCGAGTGTAGGTAATTTCAGAATAGAAATATTGGTTGTAGTAGGTTGGGACGCGTTCAAGGTACTTTTGCGATTTGTTAGCTAGTAATTTGAAGTAGGTTAACTCTCCAGATAAATCGGGATGTTTGGTATCGACAGGACAAAATGCCATAGTTTTATTGGCGGTTGAATTGTAGTAGGCTTCCTCAACTAGATGAAAGTTGTTGATCCGTCGATAGAGATCCGCAGGAGTTCCGTTGTAAATAAGATTGTCTTGTGGATAGGGACGCTTCTTCTTCGAAAAGCTATGTAAATTTAAGGTTTTAACTAAGTCGAACTTTTGAATAAACGCGGCGGAATCGGTGAGTGGGAGGATGAATTCCAACGAGTCGTTAATGATTCCAATTTTACCATTTAAAAAGACAAATCGGTGGTGTCTACTTTGATCATCCGAAATAGCATCGTATCCCTGCGACCATTCGTTTGAATTGGGGGTACGAGCATACCATAAACTGTCGATTCGGGCCAATTCGCCATATTGGGAGATGAAATCATACTTCGCTTCCATCACGATGTTAAAGTGAGTATCGAAACGACCGTATTTTCCATTCCGACGAAAGATTTTATACGAGGAGTTGTTTGTAGGGGTCGGGAAATCAAACGGTTGCTTGTATTTCAAATCACCTTCTGGTGTGTAGAGATACCATTTGGTTTGATCATTCTTTGGTCCTGTTTTCCATTGATGAGTAGGCTGTTTTTCGATTTTCTTGGGAGGCGATTGTACGTGTGGTTGCTGCACAGGAATAGGATATTCATCCAGAAAAGTGGAACAATCGTTAACAAAATCATTACTATGATATGATCGACGTCGATAAAGCCCAACAGGTTCGCTTGAAATGACATGGGCATTTTGATCAATCACGATCCACTCCAAAAAGTAGCAGTATTTACGGGAGAAATCGAAGGAGTCTTCGTTGTACAATTCCAGTTTTCCTTGAAAAGAATGATAGAGTTTATCATCTTTTACAATATAGGTGTGCAGAAGTGGATCGTTGTAGGATTTTCCAATACACTGAGCGTCTTTTTTTACTTCTCGGTGGTTCACGAAAGCTGTTGCATTCATACAATATGGCTTTCCTTCAATGGTGTAGATGTCGGAACTCTCTTTTCCGCGCCAACCAAAAATGAGATTGTTTTGAATGTAAATGTTGTAGTACTCGAAAGGAATTACGATTTCTCCATCTTTTGCCAGTAGTCCCTTTCGAGAGTTCGATGCATCGGGTTCATTTGGTAGTGAACAGAGGTAGAAGAAATAAGGATCACTGCCCTTGTGATGATTCTCTAATGAAGCAATGCTAATTTCTTTATAGTGAATGGGAGCAATTTCATTTCCAAATGCATCTGTAATTCCCAGTAGACCGTCTCGTTCGATGATGACATTGTAGTTTTTTCGCTCGCGATAATGATCGAAATCAACGGATTCGATGTGTTCCCAACGATTCAACAAGGTAAGGTCACTGGAATATACATCTAATTGTTCAGTCATTCTTTGATAATATGGATCGTGGGGATTTCGATAGATGAATGCCCAATACACTGTTTGATTTCCGATATGTCGACGCTCGATGTGATGGTATTTTTGTTTAATGCGCTTACCAGTTCGAAAGTTGAAAAGACCGTACAGTTCAAGTCTTTTTTTGTTTTTTTTTGAAGCCTCAACAATGAGATGAGTGATTAATACACTATCAATTTTTTCGGATGAATAATTTTGAGTAAACAGCTTACTATAGCGATCAGCTGCAATAGAGTGTTTATATGCTGTTTCGAGATCGATGTAATCTTCTAATTCATATTTCGGTTGAGAATAGGCGTTGGATTCCCTGAAATCGGGGTAAATCACTCCCCATTTTTTGTTGTCAAAGAAAATGGAATAACCGTGTAAAGGATAAATTTCTTCGTGTTCGTTGGAGTATGCGCCTGTCTTAATATTGAGTATGTGCATCTTCCGATTTTCCTCTAAGTAGGCAAGTTGAATAGAAGGTAATCCACAGGAGTCTGCAAGAGTCGAGAAAATAGGAATATATCCCAAATTTGAAGTACGAAGCACCTCCATACCTTCGCTGTTAATTATCGATTTAATGTTCTTCTCTTGATTGTACGACATAATGTACATGTCGGAACTCTCGCAATTCGACTGGTCCCATGTAAGATAAAATTCATCACCCGTCATGGGTTGAATAACTTTCCTGTTTTTTAGATCATAAATACTATGTTGACCTTGCTTTTCGAGTGCCACAAATCGATTGGATACCACACGAGAAATACCTTCGCCCTGACGACGCATTTCAGGAAAGTACAGTCGGTCATAGGCTGGTTGTAGGATTTTTATGAATGAAGTGTCCAACAAACCATACTGTTCATCTTTCTGAAAAATATATCCTGTTGAGTGGGGTACAATAGAAGAATATCCCTCAAATCGTTTGATCAATTTTCCTTCCAAAGTGAATAGATAAGCTGCTTGATCATCGTTTGCGGTAATCGCGTTGAAGTATACATTGACTTCGCTGTATTTGAAAGGAATAAGTTCTTCTCCTAAAGGAGAAAGTAATCCAAAATACCCATTTTTTTGTGCAGCCCAAAAACGAGGTTTAGGAGAGCGATGATAGTCTCCATGCCATTTCATGCCTAACAAATCAAATTCCGCAGGCCAAACAATTCTTCCTTGATGATCTTTCAAACCGTGCTTACACGATCCGTAATTTGTATACACTTTTAGCTGATAGTCTTGAGCACGGGTTATCCCAAAAGTTAGAAGGCTGAGAAGAACAACAAGTGATTTCATGAGGTAGTTTCTACCTTAAAGAACGGAAATTTTAGTGAGGGTTACGCTTTAAACAAAGAGGACTGAGGCACTCGAAGTCCGTAATAGGTGTGTCACTGGGTTTGCTATCATAAGCCATCCTTCAATTTCTTTGGTTCCAACAACACATTTTCAATCTCTGAAAAGGTTAAGCGGATGGTAAATCCACCGATATTTTGCCAATAGAGAACAATTTCTTGTCCATTCTCAATTGCGAACTTTTGCTTCAATTCCTCTATTTTGGAGTCAATATCAGTACAGTTTTCTCCAAACGCTTGAATGCTGGTCAATTTCTCAAGGATGATTTTGTTGAGCTTGTCAACAGATTGCTGATCAGTTTTAAACAAATCATTGAATTGAATCGGAATGAGCTCGTTCCCGACAATCTTGTAGTTGAAAAAATCTTTCACTTTAAAGAGGTCATTCGTAGCAAACGACCAGTTTTCGTTATACCAGCTTTTATTCCACGTGTAGGTCGTTTCCGAATAAAAAGAGCGGTTCGCGTGCGTGGGACGTCGTTCACGAATGGTTTGGTTTTCGTTGTAGTAAATGATCTTGTTTTTTAATCCTGTAGGAAGTCCGACCTTGTAAATATTGACTGGAGAAAACTTTAGCAGGCTGTTCTTTGTGGAATTCAACGTAACCTGTTCCAAGAGGTGTATGTTGTTGATTTTTCGATAGAGCAAAGAGGGTTCTCCATTATAGATCAAGTTATTGTGGATATACGTCTTCGCTTGTCCTCCGTAGCCTCTCAAATTGAGGAGTTTTACGAGATCGTAATTATTAATGAGATCCACAGAGTCGGTGAGTGGAATGATGAACTCCATAGAGTCGTTGATAACGCCAATTTTCCCGTCGTTAAATACGAAATGAAGGTAATTGCGGTAATCCAAAGAAACCGCATCAAATTCGGGAGAAACTTTCCCTGAATTTCGGTGATGAATCTGCCATTTCCCATTTCTCAAGGTGATGGGCCATGGAGGGTAGATGTAATCGTACTCCGCAGGTAAATATTGGTTGTATTTGCTATCGAAGTAACCGTATTTCCCATTTTGCATAAACACGCCGCCATAAAAACCTTCTTCGGAAAGTGGGTATTCGAAGGACTCGGGATACATTAACACATCATTTTGGTTGTACAGGAACCACTCATCTGGCTTGTTTCGATCATGTTGTTTCCATGTGTAGAGTTTTTTCGTGGGAGTGTACGGTTCCTGTGGAGGTACATATCGATTCGTTTCCTTTTTCGGAGGTTCAGGAATAGGATATTCATCGAGATAAGTGGAACATTCGCTAGGGTGTTCTTGCTTGTAGCGGTAGGATTGCGCTGTCACACCTTTTGGATGCGCAGTTATGATTTTTCCTGTTTTATCAATGATAATCCATTCCAGAAAAAAGCAGTATTTCTGGGTGAATTGGAAGAAATTTTCATCTAAGAGATACATTTTTCCTTGACGGAATTCGTAGACTTGATCTCCTTTCGTGAAGTACGTGCAATGCGACACAAGCAGTCGTTGTGGATCATCAAACCCGATGCATTTCCCAAATTCATTAATGCGTGGAGAGTCGCGTTGATACTTGAATCCTTCCAAAAGAAGATTTCCTTTGGAGTCGTAAATGTCGTTGAGGTGATCTTCTCGAGAGGCGATAAGTAATTGTCCGTGAGTGATGATTTCCCAGTATTGTTTCTCTACGAGTTTATTCCCTTGGAAGTCGTAAATCGTGGTCGGTTCACCTTTCTTGCTTGCGATAAAAATTGGTTCTTTCTTCGAAATATCGTCAATAGATCGAATTTCTTTTCGGTAACATTCGTCGTAGATGATGGGAACAATTTCCTCCCCAAGCGGATTGATTACACCTACTTTCTGATTCGAAGTAATGATGAAACAGTTTCGACTGTTTTGGGCAGGAATTCGTTCAAGATACATACTTCCTGAAAACGATTTGACCCTGTTAAGATCGGTGTCATAGATATCGAGTTGCTTTATTTCTACTTCAGTTTCGTATCCGAAAAAGAAAACATTTGTAGCCCAATAGATTGTCTTTCCCTGAAAATCATACAGTGTAATTCCGTCGTAGGTCGTTTTCACGTTCTTTCCAGAATGAAAATTGAACAGTCCATAATTGTCTCCGTAGTAATCATCTTTTCGTTCTGAATTATCAGGCCGGCGCGTGATAAGAACACTATCTGTTAGAATGCCTTTCTGTGAGAACCACTCGTAATAGTCCCATGCGAAATATTGGTCGAATGGAAATTCCGCTTGCCGTCTTAACGAAGTACCTTTCCTTATATTATAACTTTCGTTGGTTTTCGGATACTTATATAGACCCAAGAGATTCAAATCAGGATCAAGGACGCCCCACTTTTTCTTTTCAAAGAGAATAGAGTAGCCGTCAAGAGGGTAGACCAATGAATGGTTTTCTGAACGTTTTCCTGTTTTGAGACTAACGACTTCGGTTGCTTCATCTGTATAAATGTACATGAGTTGATGAGACAAAGTTCCGCAGGAATCAAGTGGTGTAAGAAGGATCTCCGCATCAATTGAATTGGCTCCAGAGTAGACTTTGTTTCCATCGCTTCGTACAACTCTGAAAGTATGGTTGGTATCGTTACTGAGGTGAAATACAGCGTCACTTTCCGAGCAGAGTTGCACCCAGTTTGGATCGATATATTCGGATGTTTTCGGGATGATCCATTTTTGGTTTTTTAAATCATAAATGGCGGTTTGATGGTCTTGTTCGATTCGTATAAAACGCGTTGATGCGATAGTAGACATTCCTTCACTTGCTTGTAGAACCGTTTCAAATGCTAATTGGTCATATTCCGTTGGAAGCACCTGATTTAACGCTAAATCAAGGAATCCGCGTTGCCCATTTTTCTCTACGATATAACCATTTTCGGTGACTTCAAACCAAGAATATCCTTCTAATGTGAGTTCAATTTCGCCTGAGTTGGAATAGAGATAACAGCCAGAATCATCGGACGCAATAATGCCTTTTCGCCATGGATAGGCGGATTGAATTCGATTGAAGCGGAAGGGGAGAATTTGTACTCCTTCTGGATCAATGAAACCGAAATAGCCATTCTTTTCTGCGATCCAATAATAGCGCGGACGATACGTCCTGTTTTCGTAATCGTAAATTTTTGCCAGTGATTCGAAATCGGCTTCCCAAAGAATTTTTCCATTTTCATATTTCAACCCTTGATAACAGGACCCGTAATTGGTGAAAGGAACAACGGGTTCTCCTGTTTGAGCACTCATTGAAAGGGAAACACAAATTGCAAAAAAGAATAAAAGTGATTTCATAAGGTAGTTTCTACCTGATAGAACGGGAATAGTTGGTAGGGTTACGGACTGTGGTAATAAAGATCGGGGTTCGGCTCCGCTCACCCCTCAATTGTAAAGGATGCTGGCTGAGCGGAGCAGAAGTCAGCCGTTTGGAGATTTACCCGAACCTCAAATGTTTCACTGTATGACCGTTATTGATCAATTGTTTCAATGAATCGATCCCAATTGTTAGGTGATCATCCACGTAATCAGCCGTTACCTTTGTGTCGCTTTCGCTCGTTTTTACACCTTCCGCCACCATTGGTTGATCCGAAACGAGTAACAAGGCTCCCGTAGGAATTTTGTTTCTAAATCCGACAGAGAAAATGGTAGCTGTTTCCATATCAATGGCCATAGCTCTCAATTTCTTGAGGTATTTCTTGAATTTTTCATCATGCTCCCATACGCGACGATTGGTTGTGTAACATGTTCCTGTCCAGTAATCTTTTCCGTAATCACGAATGGTTGTGGAAATGGCTTTTTGCAAAGCAAAGGCTGGCAAAGCGGGAACTTCTGGTGGGAAGTAGTCGTTGCTTGTTCCTTCTCCACGAATCGCAGCAATTGGTAAAATGAGATCACCGACTTCATTTTTTCGTTTCAATCCTCCACATTTTCCAAGGAAAAGAACAGCTTTTGGCTTGATCGCTGACAGTAAATCCATACATGTTGCTGCGGACGCACTTCCCATTCCGAAGTTGATCATTGTGATTCCTTCGGCGGTGGCGCACTGCATCGGTTTGTTTTTTCCTATGACTTCCACACCGTGCATTTCTGCAAATTTGTTCACGTAGTTGTGGAAGTTACAAAGCAAAATGTACTTTCCGAAATTTTCCAATTTCTCTCCCGTGTATCTCGGAAGCCAGTCATTTACTATTTCTTGTTTTGTCTTCATATTTTTAATTTTTGAGTGTAAAAATGGGAGCTCGCCGACGCAAACCCCCATTCGCATATTTTTGAAATCTTACTCTTCTAAGATTCCATATTCTTTCTTGTAGTAAAGCATTTGCTCTACAAACGATTGATTGTTTTCAATCTTGATATCGGTGATTTCACCTTCCTCATTCGTTACAGGAACGAGTACTGGATTTACAAACCCACGATATGGAGCCAAGTTCAACGGTGCGACACGTGCCAACACTTCACGGTGCAAATCTTGATTCACTTTTACTCCGTAATTTTCAACTAAGGCTTTTCCAGCTTCGTAATCACCTTCCGACTTAATGCGCTGAATTTCTCTCAACAACTCTCCGAAAATGACTCTCAATTTATCGTAATCGTTGATATTGAAGTAGGTTTTGCCATCTCGTTGAATGCGTTCGATCACATTGTCGTCTGCTCCACGCTCAATTGCCCACGAAGCAACCAATTGACGGTTTTGCATGTGCTCTTCTTCTACGTCTTCACCTAATTCCAAACGTTGCAATTGTGTCATCATTCCGTTTCGGATGTAGCCGTCGTATTCAGCTTTCCCAACATCGAGGGTGGTAATCAATCCAAGATCGATCAATTTTGGGTCCATGATGTAATACAATCCAACTAAATCGGCACGCGCTTCTTCAAGTGTACTTGCATAGTTGCGAAGTGTTTCGGCTGGTTGTCCAACTCCTTCGTTGATTTGTCCAGAAGCGTGCCCTACTACTTCGTGTAAGGCAGTGTGTAGCTTTCCTGCGAGATAAGCGTGTTTTTCAGCCAATTCGACTTCTTTTTCGTCGTGAGCGAATTCTTTCAAGATTCCTGGTCCACCTGCTTTATCGTAAGCGCTAATGATGTTTCCAAGACTCACTGATTTCGATCCAACTTCTTGACGAATCCAGTTGTTGTTTGGAAGATTTACTCCGATAGGAGTAGAAGGAGAAGCATCTCCAGATTCGCTTGCTACTTGTACTACTTTGTAGCTTACACCTTTCACTTCTTTCTTCTTGTGCGAATCGATCAGAGGAGAATTATCCTCAAACCATTGTGCGTTTTCGGCAACAACTTGCATTTGCTTCGAAGCTTCGAAGTCTGTGATTTGAACGATACTTTCGTATGATGCACGTTTCCCAAGAGCATCGCCATATACTTCGATAAATCCATTGATCCAGTCGATGTCTCCTTCGGTAGATTCTGCCCACAGTACATTGTAGTCGTCCCATGTTTTGAGGTCACCTGTTTTGTAGTACTCGATCAATTTCTCCAAAGCTTTTGCTTGTTGATCATTTTCAGCAACTTTTACCGCTTTTTCGAGCCAGTAAACGATTTTCTCAATGGCTTTACCATATTTTCCGTCAACCTTCCAAACATCTTCGTACAAATCTCCGTTTTTCAAAATGAGGGTTGAGTTCAGCCCAAGTTCAATCGGATGTTTTGCGTTAGGATCGGCCTTTTTCTTGTAGAATTCATCCACCATTTCTTGTGTTACACCTGGTCCGTAGAAGTTGTTAGCAGATGCTACAATCATGTCTTTTGAAGGATCTTTCACTTTTCGTTTGGCAGCAATAGTAGGATCAAAAATCACCTTCATTGCTTCTTCAGAAATTTTGGCTCCAGTTGCATCAACGTAGTTGCTAAATGCTTCTTTTGAGAATTTTGGAGTGAATTTGTTCATTCCATAGTGATGGTGAATTCCATTGGCAAACCAAATTTGCTTCGCGTAGACCATCAATTTGTTCCAATCCTCAGTGCTTTTATCGCCTTTGTAATTTTCGATAATATGCTCGATTCCATTTCTGATTTCGAGGTTGTACGGATTGTTTTGATCGTAGATGATATCGCGTCCAGCAAGACCTGCTTGTGCCATAAAATAAACGAGTTTCTTTTGTTGAATGGTCAATTTATCGAAGTCAACAATATCATATCGAATGACTTGAATGTCAGCAAAACGATCGACCTCTTCACCGCTTTTCATTTCGAGATCCGCGTTAATCGAACTTCTCTCAGCAGTTTGCCCGCTTTCCTTGTTTTCACTTGACTCTCCACAACCGACAAGCAGGGTAGAAAGAAGTATACTGGGTGCTATTAAAAATTTCATGGGTTATTCGTTTGATTTTGAGTGGATCGAAAATACTCAATTAAGCGGTCAACATCAAGTAGATCGAGCAAAACATCTCGCGTAGGAACTTATTTTTTTAACAAAATCGGGTAAACGGTACGAGAAAATCAACGTCTAGGTGTTACCAAACACGAATAAGTCTTTTATGTAAATAGATTCTTATTCATTCACTTAAAACACTGATCACTATGCAGAAAGGAGAAAATATCATCATTTTTCAGAACAGAACTGTAACACTTAACAATGATTTGCTCGGACATTCCGGGTGGGGATTTAAATTGGCAGACGGGAGTTGGTTATTTGGTTCGAAGGAAGCAACACCAGACCTGTTCAAAGGACATTTTCCGGGAACAATTCCAAATGGAGCACCCAATGGGGTGTTTATCAAAAGAGTAGATTTTCAAACAATGATTCATCTTCTCAGTAAAGGTGGGCAATCCAATGGTCCAATCTTTAATTATCATGAATACAAGTTGCTTTCGTTTCCCAATCCAGATGAAAATGCAGGAGTTGCGGCGGCTAAAAAAAGCAAAAACGAAGGATACGGAGTTATCGGGAATAACTGCATGGATTCGGTGTATCGCATCATCACAGCATATGTTCGCGGGGATGGAAATTTTCTACCATGGCCGTCGACACATCCATTTCCGAATCATTTCTTTGACGATATAAAGGCAACTAAAATGAAATTTTAATTAGCATAACATGGAAAAGCCGCAAACAGAAGTGAGCGGCTTTCCTATTTTTTTTGATTGTTTACTTTCTTCCGAATACAATCACTTTCGCCTTACTACGGGTAAGGTTTTTAGTGTCGTAGAAGAAACGAATATTTTTGATCAATCGCTTTTGTCCATTCAAGTCAATTATGCGCGATGAACTTCCTTTCGTGAAATTGTGACGAAGTTCGATTTCTTCTTTTTCACCATTCATATAAGTAACAACCATTTTGTGCATGTTCAATGCTCCTCCAGTAACAACTACTTTCAATTTGGTGTATCCACCTTCCTTCGCTCCAACATGGATGTCATCCTTATCAAGACCATAATTGACGGCACGAACACCTAGTTTTTCCCATTTCGCTCGTTGAGCACGGTTTTGGCTGTGTCCAGTGAAGGATAAGAATAGAAAAGCTGAAAATAGTAGCGACAAAATCTTAAAATTCATAACGTTAATTTTGGGTTTATACTTCCTTAGATGGTCGAGTCGCCGAAAGGTTTAATTCAAAATAAAAAAATCACAA
>JABXHO010000123.1 GCA_013373595.1 Flavobacteriales bacterium
AGCCTTATTGGTAAAGGTCATAGCAATGATTCCAGAAAAAGCATCTGGTTTGCGCTCGTCACCGATCAATAATTCGATGTATTCCTTTACCAAATGATAGGTTTTTCCACTGCCCGCTGAGGCATTGAAAATTTTAAACGGTTTATCCAGATTATTGGTCGAAACAGACATGCCGACTAAGGTACACAATCGACAGGAAATCCTTGAATAACTACCGAATAATCAATCACTTTTTTTTCATTTGAGAAGCTCCAATTATTTCCGTAAATTTGTTTATATGGCAACTAGAACTAGAAAAATTATATTTCTCTCCATGATTTCGGTTTCGGTCGCTTTTGTTGGATGTAAAGAAGATAAAATAGATGAACCAACTGAGCCCGAAGTGTCGAAGTTGAGTGTAACGGTGCAACCAGTTTATGGTAGTCAAACCTTGTATTTAGATTCGACATATATCACTCCAGAAGGCTATGGGGTTCGATTTACTGATTTGAAGTTTTTTGCTGAAGATGTTCGTGGAACAAATGCTCAATTGAAAGATGCATCGTTGTTCAATTATCGTGAAACGGGAACGGCATTGTTTACAGCAGAAGGGGAGCCGGGAGATTTTCCTTCTCTAAATGGAAACCTCGGAGTTCAAGCTGGAATCAATCATGACGATCCTTCTGCTTTTCCAAACGATAATGTGCTGAATATTTCGAACAGTGGAGATATGCACTGGGGATGGAATCCAGGATACATTTTCGTAAAGGTAGAAGCGAAAGTTGATACGATTCCTGACGGGACTGATCTCTTCGATCATCTCGTAACTTTACACGTCGGCTTGGATGAAAATCTTCAAACATTCTCATTCTCCAACATTAATTGGCAACAAACAGGTGAGTTAAGCTATGCTTTCCCTTTAAAACTAGACATGCAAGCGTTCTTAGCGAACACGTCACAACCCATTGATCTTAAAACAGAATTCGTATCACACTCAGCAGCAGGACAGGAAGCACTTTCTTTAAAGGTGATCCAAAATTTCAATGCAGCTCTTTCTGAATATTAAATGAAATATCTCCTTGTATCTTTCGTGGTGATTGCCGTTATACTTTCGTGTAATAAAGACAAGGTTGCGTATGAGCCAACGCCTTATCAGTTGGAGGTACCATCGCATTTTCCAGATATGATTATCCCTGAAGATAATCCAATGACGAAGGAAGGAGTAGAGTTGGGAAGAAAATTGTTTTACGAGAAAAAGTTGAGTGGAGATAACACGATGGCGTGTGCGAATTGTCATGCGCCGCAAAATGCATTCTCCGATCCTAATCAGTTTTCAGAAGGAATTGATGGAATTGAGGGAAGACGAAACTCAATGGCACTGATCAACCTTGGATGGGACGATTTCTATTTCTGGGATGGACGGTCTGCGACATTGGAAGAACAAATTTTACTTCCGGTAGAAGATCCTGTGGAAATGCACGATACATGGCCAGAAGTAATTGCCGAACTGAATGCATCATCCGAATACAGAAACTTATTCTTTAAAGCTTTTGGTACGCCTGGAGTGGATAAAGAGCGAGCAGCAAAAGCAATCGCGCAGTTCTTGCGAACAATGATTTCGGGTTCGTCGAAGTACGATGTGATGTACAAATACGAAAATGGACTTCCGTTGAGCGCAGCGGAGCAAAGTATTTATTCGACGATTACACCAGAGCAATGGGGAGGGTATGACCTTTTCAAAAGCTTAAATGGAGCAGATTGTTTTCATTGCCACAATGGTCCGTTGATGCAGGTCAAAAAGTTCTCAAACAATGGTTTGGATGCCACTTTTTCTGATTTAGGAAGAGGGGAAGTGACAGGAAACCCATCGGATCATGGTAAATTCAAAGTCCCAACGTTGAGAAATATCGAGTTTTCAGCACCGTACATGCACGATGGGCGCTTTGCTACGCTAGACGATGTAATCAACCATTATTCATCGGGAATCGCGATGAGTCCAACAATAGATCCACTCATTGAGTTCGCGAGCCAGGGAGGTGTCCAGCTAGACGATTATGAAAAAGGGCTATTGAAAGCATTTTTATTGACATTATCCGACGAATCGTTCATAAATAACCCGGATTTTCAAGATCCGAATTGATAAAATAAATGACAGAAGAAAGACGACTGACAACAGAGGAAAAAGCACTTAAGGTCAACCTAACGCCAGACATCTACGGGTGTTTCGCAGAGATTGGAGCCGGACAAGAAGTAGCTGCCAATTTTTTCAAGGCTGGAGGAAGTTCAGGTACAATCGCGTACACGCACTCCGCGTATGACATGAAGGTGTCAGATTCACTTTACGGTGAAGCTTCGAGGTATGTGTGTGAAGAGCGCTTGGTAACAATGCTTGGAAAAGAGTATTCGAAGCTTGAAGATAGCTTGCCTGGAAAATCGGAGGAGGCGCGCTTTTTTGCTTTTTGTAACACGGTAGAATCGCTGAATTACCATAAAACCAATCAAGGTCAAGGTTGGGTAGGAATGCGTTTTCAGTTCAAACAAGGTCAAGAACCAAATGATGTGATTTTACACGTCAAAATGCACGACCGTAGTCACAAGGCGCAGCAAGATGCTCTCGGAATTTTAGGAGTAAACTTGATTCACGCAGTCTATTTTTCTTCGGATAACCTGAACGATTTCTTGTCGAGTTTGGTGTATCGATTGCCGAGAGAACGCATGGAAATTGACATGTTGCGCCTTTCTGGACCTGATTTTGAAGGATTCGATAATCGTATTATTGCCTTGAACCTCGTTAAGCGTGGAATTACAGATGCAACGATGTTCGATCTTTCGGGGAATGTATTGCAGCCAGCTACAGCATTGTACAAAAAGAACATTTTGCTAAGTCGTGGACGTTTCCGCCCTGTAACAAAAGTGCACCTCGATATGCTCGAGCGCGGAAAAGAGCAGTTCTTGAAGGAAGAAGATGTTACTGAAGATCGCTTACGCGTCGTTGTAGAATTGACGTTGAAAGATTTGACAGCGGATGGAAAAATTTCGGATAAAGACTTTGTAGATCGCGCCGAATTACTCGGAACCCTAGGATATACTGTGATGATTTCAAATTACTTGAAGCATTACAAAATGGTCGATTATCTGTCTTCCATTGCCCGTGGATACCGTTTGGGAGCCATTGTAGGAATCTACAACCTGCAAACGATTTTTGATGAGCAATATTACCATAACCTTCCAGGTGGAATTTTGGAAGCGTTTGGTCGTGGCTTTGGACGTGAGGTAAAAATGTACGTTTATCCTGCAAACAATGTGGAAACAGGTGAATTGTACGATTTGAGTACACTTGAAATCAAACCAAACTTACGTGGACTTCTTCAATACATGAAGGATAACGGAAAGTTGGAGCCCTACGAAAACTATGATCCAAAGCTCTTGCATATTTTGTCGGATGATGTTCTGGCGAAAATCAAAGCAGGAACTTCAATGTGGGAAGATGATGTTCCACAGGAAGTGGTGAAAGCAATCAAATACTACGAGCTATTTGGTTACAACAAGAAGAAGGACGGAATAAAAGTGTCTGTGTAAAACGAAGTCATGCCACACATCAAAAATGCCTTGATTCGTTATCGTATCATTGATAAGTGTATACGGAATAAGTACAAACCGTATCCTTCTAAGCAAGATTTACGCGAAGCATGTGAAGAGTCATTGTTCGGAAGTATCGACGGTGCACACATTTGCGACTCGACCATTGAAAAGGACATGTTTGCCATGAAAATGGAGCACGATGCACCCATTAAGTACAGTCGTGCAAACGGTGGATATTATTACGAGGACCCCGATTTTTCAATCAACGATATTCCTCTTACTGATGATGATTTGGGAGCGATTTCCTTTGCAGCAAAAACACTGATGCAGTTCCGTGATGTCGATTTGTTTAAGCAATTCGGTAACGCAATTGATAAGATTGTGGGACGTGTGGAAGTAACGCAAGACGGAGGAGATCAGTTTATTCAGTTCGAGCAGTCGCTATCCGATAAAGGGAGTGAATTTTTGTCGCCTATTTTGGAAGCCATCAAGCAATCGTTGTGGGTACGTTTCAACTATACAAGTTTCGTTTCAGGGCAAACAAAGGCGCGTAAAGTGATTCCTCTTTTGCTCAAAGAATACCGAAATCGATGGTACCTTATTTCTTTTGATGATGCACGCCAAGATTTCATTACGTACAGTCTCGACCGTATGACGGAGTTGGAAATCTCGACGGAAACAGCAGAAAAACCTGATAATTTCAAGCCTGATAATTATTTCAAATATGCGGTTGGAATTACGAGTGGAAACGAAGATCCGTCGGAGGTTCGTTTCTCAGCTAATCCCGTCGCATCGAAATACATTGCTTCGCAACCTTTTCACAGTTCACAGAAACTAGAGAAAGAAACGGACGATTTCAGCGAGTTTTCATTAAAAGTGAATATTTCAGAAGAGCTCATACGCTCGCTTCTCAGTTATGGAGGAGAGGTAAAAATTCTTGAACCAGAAATCTTAGTGAAGGAGATTAAACGCCGAGCGCAAGAGATTTTATCGGCTTAGATGCAATGTAAACGCATCATCGTGGAAAGCGATCTCACGGAATGGTTTGCCGTGGATTTGTGCCTGTTCATCGATTTTTCTTTATGTGAGCGGCTACTCTGAAAATATGAGATATCTTTGCTCAAACTCGGATTCACGAATCCATTAAATCAATACTATGAAAAAACAATTGATCGCATTTTTGTCCTGTGTAGCACTTAGCTTTTTGGGAACTGCCCAAGTAAACCCACATGCAATTGGGATTCGAGGTGTTTCCGGAAATTTCGGAAGCGGTGCAGAAATTTCGTATCAACATGGTCTTGGTAGCGCCAATCGTTTGGAGGTTGATTTAGGATGGAGACGACACTATGTAAAAGGACATAATCATTACCATGGTCATTCGGCACTTTCGGTTATTTACCATTGGGTATGGAACATTGAAGGTGGATTGAACTGGTTTGCTGGTCTTGGAGGACAAGTTGGTTTCTACAATTACAATGAGTACTACAACGAAGACGGAATAACACTAGGTTTGGGAGGACAAATTGGTATTGAATACGATTTCAATGACCTCGGCGCACCGATTCAATTGGGCTTAGATGCTCGTCCTATGTGGGGATTCATCGGAGGAACATCTGGTATCGGATACGGAGGAGCGTTTTCACTTCGCTATACGTTTTAATTGAACGAGTTATTTGGGATGTCGACCAGCTCATTTTTGATGGCGTAAACGACTAATCCCACTACATTTTTCATTCCTGTTTTTTGAAGTAGGTTGTTTCGATGACCTTCAACCGTACGTGGACTGATAAATAGCTTTTTACCAATTTCGGTGGTCGTATATTGTCGGCAAATTAATTCCAACACCTGCAATTCTCTATCGGTGAGTTGAGCGTATGTAAATTGAATTTCACGAGACCGCGTGGGATGAATCGCATTTTCTTTGAGCACCTCCAACACTTTTCTATCGTAGTAAAAGCCGTTTTCGTACACGCCATTTATCGCTAAAATCAAACTGTCTGGATTTTCATTCTTTAGAATATACGCCGCCGCACCAATTTTGATCATACTTAAGATAAATGAAGTGCTGTTGTAGGATGTAAGAGCGATGATTTGAATATCTGGGTGTT
Organism: Flavobacteriales bacterium; assembly: GCA_013373595.1. GTDB lineage: Bacteria > Bacteroidota > Bacteroidia > Flavobacteriales_D > Crocinitomicaceae > UBA4466. The sequence continues at coordinate 5,670 of JABXHO010000123.1, forward strand.
TTATGCGAATGGTTTTTGTTGCTTCGACGCCATTCACGACGGGCATGTTCAAATCCATTAAGATAATATCAGGCAATTCTTCTAGAACGGCTAGCTTATCAATTAATTCTTGTCCATTTGAAGCATTCATCACCACTTTAAAATTGGAAACTTCTTTCAGAACAGCGTGAAATCCACTTCGTACCAATCCTTCATCCTCTGCAATAGCAATCTTAATGGTCTCTTTCATCTTTCTCTAGTTTTGGTAAACGAATTTGGAAGGAAGATCCTTCATGTAGTTCCGATTCGATGGACATTGTTCCGTGAAGCATTTCCACGCGATTTTCAATATTCATCAATCCCATACCTTTTCCTGAATCTAATTTGTTCACGTCGAAACCAACACCGTCATCATTAAAGGAGAGAATCAACGTGTCATTCTGACCTAGTAAACTCATTCGAATGCATTTCGCCTTTCCATGTTTTAGGGAATTCTGAATTAATTCTTGGCAGATACGATAGAGGTGAAGTCGTCTGCTGAGGTCAACGTAGATGTCTTCATCGTCAATATTTGTCTTGAAGTTGAGCTGAATAGAGTTGATCTTATTGTAATTGAATTCCACCTCCTGCAAAGCAGCAATAAGACCGAACTTTTCCAAAATGGGCGGCAGCAGTTCATGCGAAAGCGAACGAACCCGGTCAATTACACCTTCGGTGAGAAGTAGAATGGCATCTGTTTCTTCTTGTTCAATTTTCGATCCTACCTTCTGCAAACGATGAAGTCCGAGCGAAATCAAATTAAGTTGAGAGCCGATATCATCGTGAAGATCCTGCGCAATTCGTTGTCGCTCCATTTCCTGAGTTTCGATGTTATAGATAATTAAGTCCGATTTGTGCTTCAGTTTAAGTGCTTGCGCCTCTAGCTTCTTTTGAGAAATTTTCTTTCTGGAAACAAAAAACAACAGGATGATCGTGAGCGCTAATGCTAGCACAGCAAATAAAATCAAGGCGATGTATATCGTCAAGTTTTCAGCGGGTTCGGGCGAGTTTAACATGATTCCAGTATATCAGAATTAAAAAGAGGAAATAGGTGATCGCATGCGTCAACCAAAGTCCAATTTGATCGATGAACTTGACTTCCTTAAGGTAGTTGCCGAATAGAAAAACAACGAGACTTTCACACATAAACAAGAGAATTCCTGCATTTACAATGAGGTGATTCTTCGTGTAGGAGTCGGAGCCAAGTACTTCGAAAAAGTAAAGGACGGAGTAAACAACAATGGTTCCATTCGACACGAAAACACCCAAGCTGTTGAAATCACGCAAAGATTCGTTCCAAATCGAGTTGATGATCAATAAAATTGAAATAACAACGGTGATGATCAGTATACTTTGCCGTTTTGCTCTGCGCTGTGTGGTCGTCCAAAAGAATGCCGAAAACGCGATGAATTGAAAGAGCGAATATACGTGCAACACGGTCAGATTGTTCATCTCAAATGTCCAAAAAAGCATTGATACGCCTTGCGCTAAAAAACTTCCACCGACATACAGGGCAATAATTTTCCAAGGAAGTTCATGGTTTTTGAACTTTAGTGATGTGAGTGTGCTTAGAATTCCAAGTGCAGCCAGAGTCACAAACCCGAGTATGAACAAGTGATGTTTCATTCTGGAGGATACTCAGCAACTAACAGGTTGGAGGACATGGGAGTGTGAAGTCGTAGATTTTGCTGTTTCCGTCACTTTTCCAAATGGGATCTCCCTCTGCATTCACACCAGTAAAGAAGAGTCGCATTTCGTAGGTGTTGTGCTCAGCGCTGTACTTTTCGATTCCAACGTAGGCACGAACAAATATAGCTTTTTCATTATTCTGACCTGAAATTTCACTTACAAGTGCCAAAAGGTCGTCCATCGGTACGTCAAAGAAGTTCGGGAGAATAACATCGCCAAGCATACCGCCGCTCTCATCATTTACATAATTCCATTTGGCCGTAGCTGCCGTGAAAACTTCGAGAGAAACTGTTTTTGTCGTCAATTCTAATTTGTCTTTCATAGTAGTATATTTTGGTTTTAAGAAATCACAGTGGAACCTTGGATAAAAGTTGGTGTTCCTGTGTATTTTACTTTTCTAAAGGTAACTCTCATTATTTGAGAGTTTTAGCGTAAAAATAACTGAAAGCGAAAACAGGTGTTTATACGTGGTGCGATAGAAGACGAATGTTTGTTATCCAATTGATTTCTTTCTCTGTGTACTGTGTTTTTTCCTACACTTCGCTATCTTCGTCAAAAAGCACAAAATGGAATTGATCATCACTCAAGAGAATGGCGTTTGCCACATAAAATTGAACCGACCTTCGGTCTTTAATTCGTTTAATCAGGCAATGGCATTTGATATGCATCGTACATTAGATGAGTGCGAAAAGAATCCGGAAGTTCGAGCAATTGTCATTACGGGTGAAGGAAAAGCGTTTTGTGCAGGTCAGGATTTGGCGGAAGTGATTGATCCAAACGGTCCAGAAATGGAATCCATCGTACGTGAACACTATAATCCAATCATTGAGCGCATTCGAAATATAGAGAAACCAGTGATTGGTGCTGTTAATGGTGTGGCAGCAGGAGCTGGAGCGAACATTGCGTTAGCATGCGATGTCACCTTTGCAGCCGAAAGCGCAAGTTTCATCCAAGCATTTTCGAAAATAGGACTCGTTCCTGATTCAGGAGGTACGTTTTTCTTACCACGCATCATCGGAATGCAAAAAGCCCTCGCGTTGATGTTCACAGGTGAAAAAGTGTCAGCCAAAGATGCTGAAGCGATGAACATGATCTACAAAGCCGTGAGCGACGAAACCTTCTACGAAGAAGTAACGGCATTCGCTGAAAAATTGGCGAAGATGCCAACGCGCGGACTCGGATTGACCAAAAAAGCGGTAAATCAATCGTGGACGAACACTTTGACCGAACAGTTGAAAGTGGAGGAAATCTTCCAAACTGAAGCGGGTGCAACTCATGACTTCCAGGAAGGAGTCAATGCCTTCATGGAAAAACGCAAGCCGGAGTTTAAGGGAGAGTAAGCGCAGCTTACGAAGATCGAATCTGAGCCCATACAGGCGATTGGATGAGGGATAGCGCAGTTATAATTTTATTAATGCGCAAAGTGAAAACTTAATTTCGATTTCAAACGACGCAGGATTGAAAATCCAGCGCAGCAGCTTACGACCGACGAAGTCAGCAGCAAGCTAACACCGAATCTGAGCCTGTATATAGAATGTAATTGCTTGAAAAAGAGGTGAAAAGTGAGTGGTGCTGCGAAGCAATAGGGAATTTTTCAGAAGCTATTTCCAGCTCTCCGCTATATCTCCAACATTCGTCATTGGACGAATCGTCGGAGGATGCCGCTGCGATCTGGGCTAGGAGATTTTGACAGAAATCCCATCTTTTTCACCAACACAATCATTACATTTGAAATATGGAAAAAATGACGGTAGGCGTTCTTGGCGCGGGAACAATGGGTTCGGGAATTGTGCAAGTAGCAGCACAAAACGGACATCGCGTAGTTTTGGTAGATCTCAACGAGCAGATTTTAATGAAGTCCAAAGAGAAATTGGCGAAAATCATGAATCGTTTAGTAGAGAAAGAGAAAATTACCGCTGAAGAAGCTACGGCGACACAAGAACGCATTACGTACAGTCAGGATATTCACGATTTCAAAGACTGTGGGCTGGTGATTGAAGCCATCATCGAAGATTTGCAAATCAAAAAGGACGTATTCGCGAAATTGGAACAAATTGTTCCCAAGGATTGTGTCTTGGCATCGAACACATCTTCGTTGTCGATTGCATCCATTGCAGCAGCTGTTGAGCGTTCCGAACGAATGATTGGAATTCACTTCTTCAATCCTGCTCCATTGATGCCATTGGTGGAAATTATTCCTGCAGTGCAAACATCAGAGGAGACACTTAAAAATACAACTCAGCTTATTGATAGTTGGAAAAAAGTAACCGTTTCGTGTAAAGACACACCAGGGTTTATCGTGAATCGAGTAGCACGACCATTTTACGGAGAAGCCTTGCGTATTTACGAAGAAGGTGTGGCCGATTTCGCTACAATTGACTGGGCAATGACCGAAATTGGAGGTTTCCGAATGGGGCCATTTACCTTGATGGACTACATCGGAAATGATGTCAATTATACGGTGACGGAAACTGTTTTCGCCGCATTTTATTATGATCCGCGCTACAAACCGTCTTTCACACAGAAACGTCACTCAGAAGCGGGGTACTTCGGGCGAAAGTCGGGAAGAGGGTATTACGACTATGCTGAAGGCGCGGAGAATCCACAACCGAAGGAAGATCGCGAACTGGGAACTGCTATTTTTGAGCGCATTTTGGTGATGTTGATCAACGAAGCCGTGGACGCTCTTTTCCTCAATATTGCATCGAAAGAATCCATCGATTTAGCCATGACGAAAGGTGTTAACTATCCAAAAGGACTTCTTTCTTGGGCCGATGAAATGGGATTGGATGTCGTTCTTGGAAAACTTCAAGGGATGTACGAAGAATATGGAGAAGATCGCTACCGACCTAGTCCTTTACTTCGCCGAATGGTTCGCGAAGGAAAAACGTTCTTTTAGTAAAGTCGCGGAGTTCGACTCCGCTCGCCCCTCGTTGTTCCCATTATTTGTACTAGGCTAGTGTCTCATTGCCCAAAGTCTAAATGCGGCATTGACTAGTCTTTTCCGTCAGTCCTAGAAATATCAGCATCCGATGTTTGAGCAGAGCGACTGTATAGCAGCAAGGATTGGAAATATCAGCATCCGGTGTCTGAGCGGAGCCACTTTATAACAGCAAGGATGGAAATATCAGCATTCGGTGTCTGAACGGAGCCACTGTATAGCAACAAGGATGGAGATAAAAGCATCCGGTGTCTGAACG
>JABXHO010000151.1 GCA_013373595.1 Flavobacteriales bacterium
AATACGATAAGTATGATAGATATTGTTGATGTCATTTGAGTATTCGTTCATTTTCGTTTAACCACATAGTAACATAGTTTTTCAAACATCGTTTTTTTTAAGTTAATGTTGAAAAATAGTTGAACGGTTAAAATTAATCAAGTGCCCTTTGGGCGTTGCACTAGTTTCATATAGGTCAACTGTTGTGCTTAAATTAAGGGATTCTCTTCTCTGTTTGAAAATTCATTTTCCTGTGTTTTAACTCTTCCATTTTTTTGTGATCATGACCTATGTATCTATGTGGTTCAATAAGAGCTCAATAATTTCAATAAATCGTTTATCCATTTTTGTAAAAGTCTGTTTTTGTTATAATTACATTTATCTCAATAGTGTTGAGGCGGTAATAACTAGTTTCTAAATAGTCGTTGAAAAAATCCTTTTTTCGGCTCTGGTTTCGCTTCCGTCTTATCCAGATAAATTCGTTCGAATTCTTCTTTTGATAGAAAACTGTTCGGATGTTGAAACGAGCGAACCAAGGGCAAGTCGTTTGGCCCTGATTCTCGATCATTTTCAAAGAAAAAGTTCGGATGCGAAGCATATTCTTCAACGGTGTCGCCATTTTGTTGGTAGTATTTCAAGTCGGCATCTTGCGGAACAACGCCTAAAACGAACGCCAATCGAAGCTCATGGGTTTGATTTTGAGGAGAAGAATGCCATAATGCATGATCATACAAAACTGCTTCACCGCGTTTCATGTTGAGGGAAACCATGTGTTTATCTACCTCATTGGAAATCGGGTAGAGGACAGGTGGAACCTGAGGACCACGGTAGGTTTCTTGTTTGCAATGACTTCCGACTAAAATCCGCATTGCTCCATTTTCTTCGTTGACATCCACGAGCGGAATCCAGAGGTTGTAGGAACGAGCGACTTTTTCATCGACTAAATTCCAGTCTTGATGCAAGGGCAAAATTCCTTTTTCGCCTGGAGCTTTTGAAATGAACGCTCCACCGAGTAGTTGAATATTTTCAAAGTGCTTTTCGATGCGGCACGACAAGATTGACATGGCTTTATCACTGAGAATTTTCCGTTTTTCTTTATCGTCGAGGTGCGTTGTTGCATAAAAACCTTCTGGATCTGAGGTATGGTATTCCTTGAATATCGCGGTCATCGCTTCGATGTCGTGCTCGCGCAAAAGATCAAACGTGGCGTATCCGTCGTTTTTCAGTTGTTCAGTCAAAGCTGATTCGTGAAAGATCACTCGTTTCATGCTGTTCCGAATATTCGTTGAAAGAAAGAGGGCTTTTTCGTCGTATTCCCAAGCAACTGATTCAATTCCTGCTCATTCCAACGTGGAATTTCATAATCAAAAAAACGTTGGCTTGTTCCCATCAGCGGACGTTTGTAAATTGCATCCATGAAGTTTTCGAAGCGCAATAAGAAATCATCTTCTTGAGCAAATTCTTCAATTTGATTCCGTTCTTTGTCCCAATAGTGGAATTTTAACGGTGCTTTTTCACTGATCAATCCTGTTGTAATCGCTGGACGAATCTCATCCGTCATATTCGGTTTTGAGTAGTGAATTGTTGCCTGATTGAGGATGATTACTTCACCTTTTTTGGCAGGAACTAGCGTTAATTTTGGCCTCAAGTTTTCCTCCAAACCAGCGAATGACATCGGTAAAGTGGGGGCGCGTAGAGCTTCATTCCATCGATGACTTCCTTTCATAAATTCTAGCGCTCCGTTCTTTTCGTCGGTATCTGTGAGTGGAATCCAAACATTAGCGGCGTAAAATTGTTGTTCATCTACAATGGTCCAATCTTGATGCATGGGCATTTCACTATGCTTTCCACAGCCTTTGATGAGGTATGCGGCGCCAATTAATCGGAAGTTCGTAAAGTTTTCAGCTAGCGGTTCGGCAATTACTTTGCAAATTTTATCGCTGATTTCTGTTTTGAGCTTGAAATCATCCAAATAGCTCGAAGAGAAAAAAACACTTCCTTTGTCGGGAAAGTAATGCATGCGCATTTGCGCCAATTCATCTACTTGCGCTTCACTGAGCAGCTGGATTTTCAGGAAACCATCTTCGTCAAACTTTCGTTGATATTCTTCGTTCTTAAAAATTGGTTCTTTCATGCTGTTTTGGTTGAGAAAAGTCGTTTGATCCAACTTTGTTTCGGTTGTTTACGAGGCGCTTCTAAAGCTGAATTCTTTTTTTCTTTCTTCTTGATTTGAACACCTAATTCACGTTCGATTTGCTCCACCGTCAACTTTGGAAAGTCATACGGGAAGAGCCCTAAACTTTTTCCGATGGATGGCCGACTGAAAATATTGTGTCCGAAATTTTCGAACTTTTCGAGGAAGTCATCTTCTTGCTCAAAAATTTCAATGTTCTCTCCGTACGATTCTTTATCCCAATAGCAGATTTTGATTTTCGCATCTTGATGCGCTACGAAAGTGTTAATCGTCGGACGTTCCTTGTGGGATAAGTTCGGAGGAGAATTGTGAATGATACTTTGATCGAAAATAATCGCCTCGCCTGCTTTCAAATAGCATGGCTGCATCAAACTAGCGACCTCATCTTTCACATTGTCGTAGATGTCTGGGATAGAAGAACCACGATATGTTTCATAAAAACGGTGACTTTTCGGCAGTACTTCAATTGCCCCGTTGGTTTCCGTTAAATCGACCATCGGACACCAAATATTGATTCCAGAATACTGTTTTTCGTCCACCAAAGTCATATCCTGATGCATGATCAATCGGCTATTTTCTCCAGGTGCTTTGACGATAAAACTGGAAAACAAAATCTTATAATTCACAAATAGATTTTCAATTTGCTCGATGCAGATTTCTCGAATAGATTGATTGACTTTTTCGCGATGGTCGACATTGTTCGCAAATGTGGTTGTAAAAAATCCTTCCACTCCATCTGGGTAACAGGATTTGTACACCTCAAATAATTGCTCAATTTGTTGCGAAGAAACGAAAGGTACGATTACGAAACCGTTTTCGTGAAACTCCTCTTGCAATTTCGGATCGCTGAAAATGCCTTTTTTCTGATCGTAGCCAATCATGCTTTACTCAATTTAGATCTCAATCTGCTCCAAAATGAACGATCACTGGTAGGTTGAGGAGATTGCGTTTGAGGGTGCGATTGATCAATTGAAGGTTGTACTTCGACCTCTTCGAGATCCCCAGGTTTGTCAGTTTTCACTTCATCGAAACGTGGTTGATTCAACTTAGCTTCAAACTCTTCAATTGTCATATCAAAAGGCTCATATTTGAACGAGTCGATGCGTTTGACATCGCCAGCAGGCTTTTTCCACGGATTAAACTTCATATAGAAATCGTGATCTACTTCGAGCACTTCTACCAAGCTTCGATCTTTGCTTAAATCCATGTGATAATGGATGGAGTTTTCTTCTTTTGGAATCAAAATTAACTGAATCGCCAAGCGCAACCCGTCTGTTTGATTAGGGGAAGAGTAGTGGACAATGCTATCGTCGAGAATTACGCAATCTCCCGCTTTTGTTTCAAGAGGAATCATGAATTTGTCGATGATATCCTGCTGTATTCCGAACAATTCCGATTTAATCATTGGTCCGCGCACTTCGCCGTATCGTTTGTGACTTCCAGGAACAACTTCTAAGGTTCCATTTTCTCTGTTGCTATCCACAAGTGGACACCAAATAGAGACAGTTGCGCATTTGTGTTCATCCGCAAACGCCCAGTTCTGATGCAGAGGAACTTCACCACCATCTTCTTTCTTTCGAATGAAATTCGCGATAATCGGTTTATAGTTATCGAGGTATTTCTCAAAGTGCTTTTCGAATGATTTTGTGATCGTGTTGAAGACTTGAACTTTGTAATCTGAATTCTTATCGATAAAGGTAAAGTCGTAGGTAATTTTTTGTTGCGACTTGTATTTTTCATCTTCAGGACCGATGGTTCCTCCGCTTTCTTCCAAGGTGTCGAAGTAATACGCTTTGAGCATTTCGACCTCTTCCGCATTTAAAAAAGGGACTTGCACATATCCATCTTTCTGGAAAAGCGTTTCTAATGCTTGATCTTTAAATGTATTTCTCATGGTCATCGGGTTATGGTCTTCCTTTCATTCGCCATTGCACTTCTCGCACAATGTTTCCGATGGAATATTTTTGGAAGAAGTTACGTTCATCTTTCCACTCCTCAACAGCGTGGACAGCTTCTTCGGTATTTGTTTTTTTGTCTTCATTTTTTGATCCGTCCAAGGAGTAATTGAACAGTTTTGCCAATCGTTCCATGAATGGACGGTTGTATTCAACACCTTCCAGTTTCATCACGCGTGCCTCCATTTCTTCTTTTGATAAGTCTGGAACAATGCGATCAATTTCTCCAACTTTATTCAGTCCCTTCAACCCGCTCAGGGCAGCGCCTTGAGGAGATTTTCCGCTATCGAATAAGTCCGAAAGGCGTTTGTTATTGAACCACGTGAAGAAATCTTTATCGACATCATACTCTTCCAGTTTTCCACTCGAAGGATTTTGATAGAAGTGTTTCAACTGGGCTTCCGCCTGCGTGATGCCAATTCCTACCGCGATACGTGCTTGGTCGGATAAGTTTGGGGGCGAAGCATGAATGAGTCGATTATCAAAAATCAAACTTTCTCCCGCCTTCATCTCGATTACTTCCACGAATGGGAACAAGGTGAAAATGTGATCCGCCAAGGGTGATTTCGATTGTGGTGATGGCGATGAACGTTTGTGGTTAAAAATAGTATGACTTCCCGGAATTACTCCGAGGGCTCCATTTTTTTCGGTGACATCCATCAAGGCAGTCCAAACCGTTGCGGAGCAAAATTCGGCTTCATCCACAAAAGTCCAATCCTGATGTGGAGGAACGATGTTTTGAAGTCCGGGCTCTTTGATCACGTAACTGGCGGTAAAAATCTGACAATTGTTCAAGATTCCTTCCATTTTGGGTGCCAGCGTATCGTTAATCGTCGCTCCGACTTCTTTCACCAAATCTTCGTTTTGATTATCGAGACTGATATGAAATCCCGCTTCAATCTTATTGTCAAATTCTTGATTCGTGTAGTACGTCAAAAGGTGTTCAACTTCCTCTTTGTTGAGCGTTGGAAGCAACACATAGCCTTTTTCTTCGAACTGACGTTGTAGATGTGGATCGTAGAACATTGTTTTCATAGGAGTTAGCAGAGTTCATAGGAAATCAACTAAGTTTCTTTCCATATTCTTAAATATACGAATTCCTAAAATCAGTAGGAAGAAAATAGGAATAAAAGACAGGCAATACCACCAATTGAACGGAAGATCGAAGAGTATGGATCGTAGAAAATCGATAGTTGTTGCAATAGGGTTTACGTAGTAAATGTAATCGCGAAATGCCTCTGGGATAAGTGTTGTGGGATAAAATACAGGAGTTACCCAAATTCCAAAGTTGGTCAAATAAGGAATTAAGTGCTGCAAATCACGCTTTTTGACAGTCAGAATATTCAGCCAAATGGCAACGGTGCTTCCAACGAGAATTGTCATGATCATCGCAACGGGAAGAAAGATTATTTTTGGTGAAAAATTCATTCCAAGAACGATCATAATCACGAGTAGCAGCGAAAAGGCTACAAAAAACTCGATGGTGGCAACCATTACTTTGGAAATGGGAAGTAAGATTTTAGGGAAGTAGATTTTTCGAATCAATTCTTGAGAATGCATCAACGCGGTTCCAGCATTGTTGACCATATTTGTAAAGAAGTACCAGATTGTCATTCCGCTAAACGCAAAAGCGACATACGGCACATCACCTGTTTCCAGTTGAATCAATTGGTCAAAAAAGATGGTGAAAATAGCGAGTGCAATCAAGGGTTGAATGATCATCCAAAGAATGCCCAGTTTCGTTTGTACAAATCGCGCTCGGAGATCACGCTTAGCGAATGAAAAAGCGAGTTGCCGATACCGAACAACATTTCGGAGGTAATCCCGAAAAGCGAGTGCTCTGTTATTGATGACGGTCTTTTCCATTATTTCTGAGAAAACATTTTTCGGTGAACTTGTCGTTTCCCCATCATTTGTGGGGGTAGCTTAACCATTTTGGGTTCTTTCGTATAATCGTGGGTATAAAAGTCGTAGTAAATCACAGCAGGAATACCGAACGATAAACGGTATATCCATCGAAAAAATGGCCAGTCGAGGAAGAAAAAGGGGCCAAAGAACCATTTTGCGAGATATCGTAAAGGCAATACTATTTTTCCAACAACAGAAAGCTCTTTTTGCTCGCGCTTGACCACTTTGCGTGCCTCTTCCAAGTAGGTTTTCTTTCCAACTTTCGAGCGTTGTCCTTCTCTGCGGTGACGGAAACCAGAAAGTTCGAGTGTGGTCGTGTAAAGCTTTTCGTATCGAAAAAATCGCGCCCACAATTCCATATCTCCGGCTAAATCGTACTCAAAATCGAGAGTACCACCCGCTTTTTCCCATAACTCGCGTTTCCAGAAGGATGATTCTTGCTGAATGAACTGAAAATCGTTTGTGAGGTAGCGATACTTGGACCAACGACACCAAGGCAAGGTAATTTGCCCAACCAATGCGCCATCTTCGGTATATTCCCGAGCCAATCCCATTAACCAGTTGACGTCTTTGTACTTATCGAAAATTTCCGCGACTTTAAACAAGGAACGAGGAAGGTATTTATCATCTGAATTCAACCACGCCATAATTTCTCCTGTCGACTTCTCAAATCCTTTTTGAATGGCCTGGTATTGTCCTTCATCGGGTTCACTTACCCAATAGGTGAAATGCGCTGCGTAGCGCTCGATGATTTCCAAGCTATTATCTGTGCTTCCTCCATCAATAAGGATGTACTCGAGATTTGGGTATCCTTGATCGATGATGGATTTAATGGTCTCTTCGAGAAAATCACCGTTATTATAGTTTACAGTGACGATGGATATTTTAGGGTAGTTTTTCACGTCGTAGTGTACGGCATCTAATGTACAATTATTTAAGGATTTACGGGGTAGAATTGAGTGATTTAAACGTCTAAATGCTGACGCATTCTAACGGGAGATCTTTTTGAGCAAGATATACTCCTGTGTTTGTGTAAGTGATGAGGTCTTCCAATTGAAGGTTAGTCCGTTTAAAAATGTTTATTCGTAGTTTTGAGTTCGAAGAATTGTACACGTGCGAAAAATTGCCCATATCATCAATCCATTTAATGCCAATCCCTCTTCGGATTTGTATACTGCTCAACCCATTACGTTTGAGTCGATGCGTCGTGCGAAGGAAAGAGTAAGTGGTAGAGTTGAGGTAGAATTGTGGTCGGCACAATATCCGGAGGATCGCAATATGATTCCAGAAGGATTTCTTTCAACGATTGATTTAGACCGTTCTGTTTTGGATTTGGGAACCTTCGAGAAGTCGATGAAACTCCCTCTGATTGATGACATTGTTCGCCGACTCTACAACGAAAGCGATGCGGAGTATCTGATTTATACGAATGTAGATATCGGTGTTTATCCAGACTTTTACGAGAAGGTCAATCAATTTATTGATGAAGGATTGGATGCGTTTATCATCAACCGAAGACGACTTCCCGAGCATTATACTGAAGTGAATCAACTGGGTGAAATTTATGAGCAAAAAGGGAAGAAGCATCCAGGCTTTGACTGTTTTGTGTTTCATCGTGATTTATTCAAAAACTTCGAATTAGCGGAGGTCTGCATCGGAGTGCCGTTTATTGGCATTACGTTCGCTCAGAATATTTTTGCACTATCGAAGAATTACTGCTTGTTCGAAGATGAACGATTAACCTTTCACATCGGGATGGAGATTTTTAAAGGTCGTGCTGCACGTGATTATTTTCGATACAACCGAAAGCAGTTCTGGAAAGCCATGAATTCCTCACTAAATACTCATTTATCTTCTAAGAAATGGCCGTATGCCGATCGTATTTTACCAATACGCTTGATCAAATGGGGATTGCAGCCAAGTCTCCCAATCCGATTGGGACTCAAGTTAGAGTGGCGCCGTTATTTTGGATGATTGAAGCAAAGAAATACCGAGCAACTGTGGGAGTCGTATTGGGGCAGTATGGCTCGTGAGTTGGGAGATTAGGCTGGTTTTGGGTGTTTTTTGCTTCGAAATATTGTAATATCGGAATATGGCAATATGTACATTATGCAATTTCGCAATATTGCGAAATAGATTAAAAAAACACCAATTTTCAACAACCAATTCAGAAGTTACTAAGCGACCAAAACGGCTGCTGAAACATCCGCTTTTCATTCTTCGATAACTCCATTTCGGGCGCAGATTGACAGAATTTTTCCAAAATGATGGTGAATTTCGTTCGGGCCTCGGTGTAAGGACTTCGGAAAACTTCCATGTTGATTTTATCGTCAATTTCGGACATTACTTTATAGCCCAATTGCTGATTGAAATCGATTGCATTCTCATTGTTAGATTTTACCGTGGCAGTGAGCGATTTGAAACGAAAATCATAGAAAAAAGCGTCCATCATGGTGAAAATAGCTTGCATCGAAATGGGGGTATTTCTGAAAGTTGGATCACCAATAAAAATTCCTGCTTCCCCTGATCGTTTCCACCAATTGATGTTTTTTACATTGATCACACCAATTTTTTCGCTTTGATGTAGAATCATCAAGTAGACATCCTTATTGCTAAGAGATTCAAACCATTCGTGTTGTTGTTCAGGCGTTATTTCCTCCTGAAAAAACATGAATTCCGAAACGTCCGATCGGTTTCGCCAATTACGCACCATCTCCAAATCGGATTCAACCATGCTTTGCAGTTCTACGCCATAGTTCGAAATACGCATTATACTTTAATTTTTATGGCATAATTCGGCTTTTTGACGCGCGAAGAATAAACCCGGTTAATATAGATCCCAAATACGGCAATACTTGCTGCAATAATGGCCATGGCCGCCAGAACCGCGATCATAAAGACATCAATTGTGCTTCCCGTTTCCAGTTGGAAATAAATGTAATAAATGGTCATGGCCACAATAGAAATAGCTGTGAGAATGCACAGCATCACCATGATTTTGAGTGGAACACTCGTATAATAAATGATCAATCGGAAGGAGAGCAACATCAATTTCCACATGGAATATCCTGATTTTCCCTCGCCGCGAGGACTGTGATTTACATCTACGAATTGTGCGTTCAAGGTGTACCAGCCAATCACTTGATTAATGAATAAATGATCTTGTGAGTGAAATCGGATTCGGTCAACAATGTGCTTATCCAACAATCGGAAAGATGAACCCACCGATGATCCGCCTTGATTCTTACTAAAAATGCGCTTGACAACCTTCGAACCAAAGCGACGAAGCCATGATGTTTTTACTTCAGGGTATTTGCCATACACTACATCAGCTTCCGTTTCATGATGAAAATCTATGAGTTTCTTTATTTCCGACGGAGGTGTCTGCAAGTCATCATCAATCGTAATTACTTTTTCACCTTTAGCTTCATCAATTCCACAAAGCGTTGCTCCATTTTGTCCAAAGTTCCGAGATAATCGAATACACGAAACAAGGTCACCGTGTATTTTTTTCAAGCGCAATAGCTCTTTCCAAGAGTCATCTTCCCCCGAATCTTCTACAAACACAACTTCGAAGGAATAGTTTTCTTCTTCCATCACAGCTTTTACCCCATCAAATAGGGGTTCGAGCGTGCTCACACTGCGATACACAGGTACAATTATGGAAAAATCAAATCGATTCACTTAGAGTTCAATTAGGTTGGGTAATACGCATTCAGATAAATTCACTACGCCAGATCCCCACGAAAGTCCAACGCCAAATCCAGAAAGTAAACACGTTTTAGAAGGGTTGGAGTTTTCATTTTTCAAGGAGTGTACAATGGTGATTGGTATCGTTGCACAGCTTGTATTACCAAATATATTTAATGTGTAAGGTACTTTTTCTGGGGGAATATTTAGCTTTTTTCGAATAGATTCGTTGAGTAACTTATTGGCCTGATGGAATACAAAGTGGTCAATTTCGTCCAATTCTATCCCTGTTCCTTTAAGCGTTTCACGGATATTCGGAACGACTTCTTTCAGTCCAAAATGAAAAACTTGGTGTCCATTCATTTTCATGTATTCACCTCGAAGTTGAAGTATAGCATCAGCCCCATTTCCGTCAGTTTGAAGGTTGAAAACGGCCTTTTCAGCACTAGGATCAAACTCTAATGCCGTTGCTGTTCCTGCATCGGAAAAAATCGGCACGGTTGAGTGATCTGATTTATCGAGCAAATGCGTAATGGTATCACCAACAAGTAAAAGTCCCTTTTTCAGTTGCGAACCTGACATCAAGCTCATAATTGTGGAGAGGCCGTAGACGTAACCCGCGCAACCTTGATTGAGGTCCATGGCCATGCATGATTTCGGAAGTCCTAACCGATCTTGCAACTGCATGCTCATTCCCG
The DNA here is from genome assembly GCA_013373595.1 of Flavobacteriales bacterium. Taxonomy (GTDB): domain Bacteria; phylum Bacteroidota; class Bacteroidia; order Flavobacteriales_D; family Crocinitomicaceae; genus UBA4466. Next base: position 10,425 of record JABXHO010000151.1, read on the forward strand.
GGATGGGTTGATCAGGCGTTTGTGTCACAAAAATCAACACCTCTATCTCGCTTCGATCCCAATTGAGTTCTGTAAGCAGTTTCTCGGCAGCGGCTTGACACATGTCGGCAGCCGTAAGTGAACTTGGAGCGATGCGTCTGGCTTGAATTCCCGTTGTTTTGATCAATAAATCAATGGATTCTTTGGACATAGAAGTCAAGTCCTCGTTCGATTCGGTGTTGCGAGGAATAGCAGCGGAAATTCCGCTAATTTTGACGTTGTTTGTCCGAATAAATGCCATCAGTCATCGCATTTTTGAAGCACTTTTTGATGTAACTCTTCTAGTTTCATTACATTTTTCAATTCTTCATGTGACATCAACACGTCATAGTGCTCATCAATGGCACTCACCACAATAAGTGATTGCATAGAAGTCCAATCTTGAACTTTGTCATAAGCAGAGGCGAAGGAACCCGCAAAAGCGTCCTTCATGACATTTTGAAAAAAAGTAAAACTCTTATCCATTTCTAAAAATTTCTCCTAAGATGCAGAGTGTAGTAAGGAATCAGTCAAATATAGCATTTATTGACGAGTGGAGTAGTGGGGTGAGCGTTGAATGATTTAAAGATGAAGGGATTAAACGAGACTTTTATCGTATGGAATCAAAGACGGACTCAGTATGGGGATGAACTTCAAACGATTGGTTTTGACTTATACTGACATGTGACTTTCTTCTGAGGAGTTACTTTTCGAATCGTTTGCGTTACAAAAAGCATATTGCTAATATTAGCTATGCGAATAGTTCCATTAACGTATCCAGTACCATCTGACTTGCCTGTACCATACACAGCAATGTTAATTTTTGGTCCGATTGTTATTGGATTGGGCATTTATTTCTACTTCACGCGGCACAGACGACTTTGGAAAAAAGGAATTTATCCGCCGAAATTGAAGTTTTCTCAGGATAATTTGCTGGAAGCGTATTTGTCGTTAAGTGCACTGATGATGCGCTCCGAAAAGGAGAAGCGTGGAATTCAAGTTCAGTTCATCAATCGATATTTTAATCGGTATTTCCCAATGGCGAACTATAACTTCGGTGATTCCTTGGTCTTTTCAATGCGACACCCTATCCAAATTGATTCCGTCTGTAGCTGGTTGAAGCGCGAAATTCCGAAAGACAGTGAGCGAGCACAAGTTTTGTTCTTTTTGGCGGGTATCGCTTCGTTAAATGGAAAAATCAATGTGCGGGAGCAATTGTTCATTGATCGAATTCGAGCAGAACTGTCGATTTCAAAGGGTGTATTGGAGCACATTTATTCTGTTTATGAGTCGTTCAATGCGCATTTTGAAGAACAGAAAACCCAGCGCCCAATGCGTAAAGTGAAACGAGTTGAGTTGTATCGCAACATCTTGGAAGTGCCAGCTAATGCCGATCGAAAAACATTAAAACAAGCTTATCGTCGATTGGCGAAGTTATATCATCCAGATACCATGGTTGATGCAACGGAAGCTCAAAAGAAAATGGCAGAGGATAAGTTCAATGAAATTCAGAATGCGTACGATTTCTTACAAAATGAATTGAAAGAGTCGGCTGCTGTTGACTAATTGACGCGTTTCTCAAGGTATTCACACGCAATTTTTGCACTATTGAGCGCTAATGGAATTACTCCTCCCGGATGAACAGAAACACCTACAAAAAAGAGGTTGTTGAATTGTTTGCTGAAATTAGGATGTCTACGAAAGGCTGCGTATCGATTGTTAGATGCATTACCATAAATCGATCCTTGCTTACCGTGATACATGGACTCAATTTTTCGAGGATCCAAAATTTCTTCCATCTCGATGTACTGTGAAATATCTTCTCCTAGCGCCTTGCTAATTTTTGCAATTAGGTTTTTACGAATTCGATCAATCTCTGTATCCCAATCCTGTCCAATATCAACAGGTGAGTTGATCATCGTAAACCAGTTTTCATGTCCCTCTGGTGCATCACCTTTTACGTATTTCGAGGTGATATTGATGTAAATGGTTGGATCGTCAACTACCTTTTTCTCCTTAAAAATTCCTTCGTACTCAGCTTTGTAATCATCAGTGAAGAAAATATTATGGAGCGTCAATTCTGGGAATGATTTCTTGATGCCCCAGTAAAAAACGACTGCGGAACTTGATTTTTCCTGCTGAAGTGTTTTTTCAGGTCTCGGAACATCCTGCATCAAGCGCTCGTATGTGAAGCTCACGTCCATGTTACTTACAACGGCATCAGCGTCGTAGGTTCCTTTTTCCGTCTTAACTCCTTTAACGTTATTCTTTTCTTTGAGAATTTCTATCACGCGCTCGCTAAAGTGAAATTGAACGCCAAATTTTTGAGCTAGTTGGTAGAGTGAATCAGTGATTTGAATCATGCCATTTTTTGGCAAATACGGCGTCTGATTGATTTCAAGGTGCCCGATCATGTTCAACATCGCAGGTGCTTGATAGGGATCACTTCCGTTGTAACTCGCAAATCGATTGAAAAGCTGAACGGTTTTCGGATTTTTGAAAGCTGCCTGATTCTCCTCATTCATGGTAGAGAACAACTTATACTTCGTTATCCGACTGAGTGCTTTGAAAAAGGATTTACCCGTGTAGTTTTTCCATGAATGAAGCGAAGCTTCGATAAACATTGGGGCAATTGCATCATAATTTTTGGCAGCCTTATCGAGATAGGCCTCAAGTGTAGATCGATCTTCTCCTAGTTTCGAGCAGATTTCTTCAATAATTTCATCTCGCTTGTTCGATAGGTTCAAACGTAATCCGTCATTGAAAAAATAATTGAAAGATGTCTTTAATGGCACCATTTCGAACTCCGAGAAATCTTCCCCACATAGATCGTAGATTTCTTTCAAGTATTTCGGACCTGTAAAAACTGATGGGCCTCGATCAAAGCGATAATCACCGTAGTTGGCACTGTTAATTTTTCCGCCGGGGAATGCGTTGGATTCAAATACATGCACATCGAATCCACGCTTGGCCAAGCGAACTGAGGTCGCCAAACCAGCGACCCCAGAACCTACTATGATGATTTTTTTAGTACTCAATTAGTCTACGATTTCAATTGAATCAATCGTATCTCCTTGGCGAATATCATCAACAACGTCTACGCCATCTACTACTTTACCAAAGCAAGTGTGCGCACCGTCCAAATGTGCTGTGTTGTTTCGTGAGTGACAAACGAAAAACTGTGATCCTCCTGTATTTCTTCCAGCGTGTGCCATCGAAAGAACTCCACGATCGTGATGTTGGTTTCCACCATCTGTTTCACAATCAATTTGGTATCCAGGTCCACCTGTTCCGGGCATTCCTGTTGCTCCGTCTCTTGAGTTCGGGCATCCTCCTTGAATCACAAAATCAGGAATTACACGGTGCCATTTCAATCCGTTGTAATACCCTTCCTTCGCCAATTTCACAAAGTTCGCCACTGTTTTTGGCGTATCCTCCGTGTACAAATCGGCTTTCATCGTTCCCTTATTCGTTTTGATAATTGCTTGCATTATTCCTTTTTTTCGACAAAGATACATTGTAGCGACGTTTTATTTAAGTGAAAGCATTAAAAATCGGAGAATGGACGATCTTGAGGGGGAAATGAAAGGATGTGGAAATGAGGGAGTGTTAAGAGTAAGACTTAGTCAAATTTTGAAAGTTCGATCGATATATGGAAATGTGTCGATATGTACATTTTGCAATTTCGCAATATTACGAAATAGATTTTCCAACCCGACACCTAATCAAGAACTCATCCCATAGGAAATCAACCCTAACCTCCCAATTCTTTCTCGAATAAGCCGAAAATCGTGCGGCTTTTCGCGCGTCTTCCTTAAATTTGCACATGCGAATTACTGAAATCAATAGGGAAGAATCTGGAATTTTTTCAGATCAACATATACGTCTTGTTCACAAACAGGAAGAAATAGAGAAATACGTGCAGCGTTTATTCTCAGAAGAAATGCTTGTTCATCAGGTGGAAGCAAAAAAGTTTGAGTTCAAAGATGAGAAGCGCGCAATATTGGTTGAAGCCCTCAAAAGTCAATATGCGAAGGTTGAGGGAAATAAGCCAGATTTTGATCGACTATTATCTCCGAATACATTTACGGTGACAACAGGACATCAATTGACATTGTTGGTTGGTCCGATGTACTTTGTTGTGAAGATTTTGGAAGTGATCAAGTTGGCGGCTGAGCTAAACAGTAAATACCCAAACACTGATATCGTTCCCGTTTTCTGGATGGCTACCGAAGATCATGATTTCGAAGAAATTCAGGGGACAAATCTTTTCAATCAATCGTTGTCTGTCGATTATGGACAGCGTGGCCCAGTGGGGCGTTTTTCAATTGAAGCATTGGAAGCGTTCAAATCTGAAGTGTTGGATTTCTTCGGAGAAGATAAACGTTCGGAAATAGAGCCGTTGCTAGATGCCTACAACGGATCAAATCTAGCTGATGCTACGCGAAATTTGGTGCATCATTTATTTGGTGACAAGGGATTGGTTATTGTTGATGGAGATGACCCAAGCTTGAAGCAATTATTTGCACCGATCGTAGTGGAAGAATTGAAATTTGGAAAGACACAAACAGCGGTTCACGATACGAATGAGTCCTTGGAGGCAGATGGATTTAAAATTCAAGTGCATGCGCGTCCCATCAATTTATTCTACATCGAAAATGGTTTTCGCGAGCGGATTATTCGAACGGAAAGTGGATTTGAAGCAGGAGATAAACAGTGGTCGGAGCAAGAATTGTTTGATTTGGTCGAGTCAAATCCTGAATGTTTCTCACCCAACGCCTTGATGCGTCCTTTATACCAAGAAGTGATTTTGCCGAACATTTCTTACGTCGGCGGAGCGGGAGAGATTTCATATTGGCTACAATTAAAAGGTGTTTTTGATGCATATTCTACGCTTTATCCAATTATCAAGGTTCGAAATTCTGTTCTTTGGATCGATCGAACTACGAGTAAGCGGATGGATAAAATCGACATGGATTGGAAACAGGTTTTCAAGGATGTGGATCTTTTGAAGAAAGAATATGTGAAGCACCATGCTTCGGATGAACTGGATTTTTCGGATTTAAATCAATTTGTCGAGAAGTTGACGGCAGAGATGGAAGCACGCGCACTGAGTGTTGATGCAAACATGGGTAAGTTCGCAGGAGCAGAAGCAGCGCGCTTGGAGAAACAATTGGACAATTTTAAAGCGAAATTGATCAAAGCAGCGAAAGGACAACATGACCAAGCAATGAAGTCGATAGAAACGATAAAAGATCGTCTTTTTCCAGGCGGAGGTTTGCAAGAACGATCGGCTAACTTCTTGTCTTTCTGTGCGGATGGTTCGGTAAAAGCCAACTTGGATCAGTTGTACGAAGCGCTCAATCCATTCTCGGAAAACCTAATTGTTTTGATCGATTCAGATTCTGTATAATAAAATGCACGTGTTCACGTTTGATCAACTACATTTGCACTCATGCCTAGATTAATCGTCGTACTACTCATTTTGCTTGCTGGATTTTCCTTCTCGCAAGAGGTAACGTTAACTGGGAGAACAGTTGATAAATCAGGAAAACCTGTTGGCTTTATTCAAGTGTATTCTCCAGAAGCTATTTCGGCTGTTGACACGGATGGATCAGGTAAGTTTAGCTTAACTTTCACTCAACCAGATACTGTTCTTGTTAAATTTATTACTGATGCAACAAGGGGAGAATCGATTGAGCGAAGTGTGATTTTGAAACCTGGCGCAAACGATATGGGCGACGTTCAGTTTTCATTTCAAGATCAAGAAGGCGCTGTGGTGCTCGAGCGTATTCAGAGCCCATTCGAGCTACCTGTCATGCCTCCAGTGGATGTGACGCTGCTTCCTCGAGATGGAGGTGTTGAATATATGCTTGCCTTAACCGCCGCTGGAGTAAGTTCTAACAACGAATTAACATCTAATTACAATGTACGAGGAGGAAATTACGATGAAAACCTTGTGTATGTAAATGGATTTCAGATTTACCGTCCTTTTTTAACACGGTCTGGACAGCAAGAAGGAATGAGCTTTATCAATTCAGCACTTGTCAAAAATATCAGCTTTTCAAGTGGCGGTTTCGATTCACAATACGGTGATAAACTGTCTTCGGTTCTTGATATTGAATACAAAACACCGAGTGACACGCTGAAAGGTTCATTGGTAGCCTCGCTGCTCGGGGCGGAAGCACACCTAGAACAACAAGTGAATCCTCGTTTCAGTTATTTGGTAGGAGCACGCTATCGAGCGAATGGCTATTTATTGAATTCCTTACCGGCAAAAGGAGCATACAATCCTGTTTTTGCGGATGCGCAGTTTTTGACGAATGTGCGATTAAATGAAAAATTAGATTGGTCGGTAATCGGTCACTTTTCTTCGAATAATTATCGTTTTTCTCCCCAAACGCAGCGAACCGACTTCGGAACAGCCAATGAAGCTTATTCCTTCGTGATTTACTTCGATGGGCAAGAGCAAACGCGCTTCCAAACGATGATGGGAGGAACATCGCTAAAGTGGAAACCATCCGAAAATACGAAACTTGATTTGTATGCAACGGTCTTCAATACAGATGAGCGCGAGTACTTTGATATCCAAGGACAGTATTTTATCAACGAATTAGAAACCGATCCTGCGAAAGAAGAATTCGGAGACTCAATTTCAACCTTGGGAATTGGAACCTTCCTGAATCATGCACGAAATCGATTGAACGCAACTATTTTCAATGTGTATCACAATGGAGATCAGTTATTGCATAAAGGATATTTGAAGCGTGACAGTTCAGTTGTGGCGAAAAGTAATCTGAAATGGGGAGTGAACTTCCAAATGGATGATTTCTCGGATCGCCTGAGTGAATGGCGTATGATTGATTCGGCCGGATATTCGGTTCCGCAAAATACGCCAAATGAGGTCAAGTTGTTCGAAACGATTAAAGGAGATTTGGCTTTGCAGTCGCAGCGCTATACGTCATTTGTTCAACTGAACACACAATGGTCGAAGAGTAAAAAGAATTATGCCGTCGAGGTAACAAAGAAGTATAAAGATGCGAATGGAAGAAAGTACTTTAAAACCTTCCGTGATACCTTTGATAATTCGTCTGCTAAATGGGCATTGAGTGTCGGTTCTCGCGCTGGATATACGACTGCAAACAACGAATTTTACATTACGCCAAGAGCATCGGTAAACTATTCTCCACGAACGCACATGGTAAGGGATACTTCAATTATTCGTAGAGGAGTGAACTTTCGATTTGCAACGGGAATGTATTACCAACCACCTTTTTACCGTGAATACAGAACGTTTACAGGTAATTTAAACATGAATGTTCGATCGCAAAAGTCGGCGCATTTTGTGGCGGGAGGGGATATGTATTTCAACATGTGGAACCGTGAAGTACCGTTCAAATTTACGGCAGAAGCGTATTACAAATATTTGTGGGACGTCAATCCGTATGAGATCGAAAACGTTCGTACGCGCTATTACGCAGATAACAATGCAGTGGCTTATGCGTATGGATTGGATCTGAACGTCTACGGGCAATTTGTTGAAGGAATTGAATCGTTCTTTAAAGTCGGTTTCTTGTCGACTAAGGAAGATATCCTCAATGATTTCTACGATGAATACTACAACGCAGCAGGAGAGAAAATCATTTTTGGTTACAGCGAGGACCAGACACCAGTAGATACAGTGCGTGTATATCCAGGCTACGTTCCGCGCCCAACGGATCAAATCATGACGTTTGGGGCTTTGATTCAAGATCGTATGCCGAAGTACGAAAGCTTCAGTGTGCAAGTAGGGATTCAATACGGGGCGCCGCTTCCTTACGGACCTCCAGATTTTAAGCGTTACAAAGATACCTTGCGTTTGCGTTCTTACTTCCGTGTGGACATTGGAATGTCGTATGACTTCTTGTACAAAGCGCAATTGGAAAAACGAGAAACCTTCTGGACCAAAAATTTCGACGATGCAATTGTATCCTTTGAAGTATTCAATTTGTTAGGAATCAACAATGTGCTTTCGAAGCAGTGGATTCAAGATGTGGAAGGGAAATACTATTCAATTCCAAACTACTTGACTCAACGCCGATTCAATTTAAAGTTGATTCTGAGATTTTAATTTATCCTTTCATTAGGTTTCCTGCTTTTGTATTCGATGAACCAATTAAAAAATGGTTTGGTCTACTTTTTCCTTGTTTTAGTGAATAAAAGAACGGAGAGGTTTTAATCAATTCAATTTTGCTCGTGCTACTGGCGCATAAAGTAAAAGAACTAGATGTTTGACAAATCGAAGGATAAAGTCAACAAGTTTTCTGAGCGAAGTCGAACCTATACAATCAACGAAGCTCGATACAACTTCAACTCATCCCACGTGAATTTGTTCCCCACTTTTTCTTTCAAATCGGTCAGAGAGCCGCCTTCGTATTCATCGAAAACATCACTCAATTGATTGATGCGTTTTGAATCCAGTAAGTCGCGAAGTTCAATTTTTTCCGTTTTCAACAGGCGTTCGCAATGAGAAGTAATGGTTTGCGTACTCAACTGTCGTTCTTTTGACACTTCTTTGATAGACTTCCCTTCTTTGAGCAATTCAAGCGTTGTCTCGTAAGTCGATTTCTTCTTTTTCTTCTTCGTTTCTCGCTTTTTCGTCTTCGTTTTTATCTGGATGAAATCGGTATCGAAGTCAAACGTTGCATTTTCCTGACGCATTTCTTGTCGAACACGCTCAATTTTCCCTTGTTTGTATGCAAGGATTTCATTTTCCCATTTCTGGTCTTTTTCCAGAGAGATATCATTCACAATCGCATGAATCAACTGCTTGGCTTTTTTCATCCGAATGATCGTTTCGGTCATGAGTTGATCCAACTCTTCTAACTCTTCGTTGTATTGCTTCGTGTTGCTCTTCTGCTGCAGCTCAGCCATCTTCTTGAGTGTCGAATAGAGAATTCCATCGAAGGTTTTAAAGAAATACGTGTAAGCTGCATCTACGCGTTCTTCCACGAAAGAAAGATCGGTGTTTTTTTGATGAAAGAGTTTGGTCAATTGATTCCTAAACTTCCGTGAAGCTTCCATCGTTCCTTCGATCTGCTGCACTTGTTGCGTCATCCACGACAAGTTTTTGCCCTTCATGGATTTCGCTCCTTGATGTTTATAGCTGTCCTTGTGTGAGTGCCATTTATTCATTAATTCGATCCAGTCGAAAGCGCGTTGTAGTGCACTGTGCGCATATTCGTATGTACCGTCAATCAACGATTTTTCTAAGTCTTCGGAGCCGTCATTGGCTTGAGTATATGCTGCTACTTCATGGTTGGTCGACAATCGTTGTGGAAGAATAGGATTCAGTAATACCAATCCATCTAACGAGCGGAGTCGAGACAACGCAACGTAGGATTGTCCAGGAACAAATACTTTGGAAACATCAATAATTGCTTTATCAAACGTGAGTCCTTGACTTTTATGTACCGTAATGGCCCACGCCAATTTGAGCGGATAATGAACGAAGGTTCCCAACACTTTTTCTTCAACTTCTCCCGTTGCAGGATTCAGGTTGTATTGAATGTTGTTCCATTCGTATTTTTCAACTTCGATGATTTTCTTTTCCGCAGGAAATTCCACTTTCACTTCGTACTTCGATAACGCGATAATCTTTCCCATTTTTCCGTTGTAGAAATTCTTTTCATAGGAAATATCATTCTTAATGAACATCACCTGCGCGCCTAGTTTCAGCTCAAGTGTTTCTTCAATCGGGTAGAGGTGTTCGGGAAATTTTCCATTGATTTCGGCATCGTAGCGATGTACATTTCCATCCAGTCGATCCAATGCTTCGCGATTTATCTTGTCGGCATCGGCATTGTGTGTGGTAAGCGTAATGTAATCATCGTGCTTGGTGGCATCAAAATTTTGGTCAACATGAGAGTTCAAAATCTCAATGTCTTTATCCGTGATTTCGTTGTTGCGCAAGTTGTTCAGAATATCAATAAATTGCTGATCCGCTTGTCGGTATACTTTTTCCAATTCGATGTAAAGCGGTTTCACTTCGTGAATCACTTGAGCATCAAAGAAGAAAGGACTTTTGTAATAATTTCGAAGATAATTCCACTCGTTTTGTTTTACGACTGGAGGAAGTTGGAGCAAATCCCCAATAAACAACACTTGTACGCCACCAAAGGGTTGATTGATTTTTCGAACATTTCGAAGCATCCAGTCCATTGCGTCGAGAAGATCTGCGCGTAGCATACTCACTTCGTCTACAATTAAAAGTTCGAGGTTTCGAATGATCGCTCGGCGTTGGTTATTCATCCTGAAATGACGTAACAACGTAGATTTGCTCTCCAATCGAACACTTTCGTTGAATGTCGCATTGAAATCCGGGACGAAACCACCAAAGGGTAATTGGAAAAATGAGTGAATCGTTACTCCGCCAGCATTTAGCGCTGCAATTCCCGTTGGAGCAACAATCACTGTTTGCTTGTACGTCGATTTAACGATTTTTTGAAGCAAAGTCGTCTTTCCTGTTCCTGCTTTTCCTGTCAGGAAAATCGTGCGATTCGTTTGATTGATAAATCGTTCGGTAAACTCCGCTATTTTGTTTGTTTCGTAGGTCAGATCTGTTGTCATCTTATTTAAGTTAACGAAAAAGTTGAATTCAAAACAGCGTTTGTTGCCAAAATTTTACTGAAAATCGTTTTGAAGGGCAAAGTTAACAAGTCTTTCTAAGAAAGGGACGGCAATTGGAAAATCGAACCATCGAATATTCGACCAACTCGTGATTAATCGACCAATTCAATGGAAAAATCATCGGCATACACTACGGCATCATTGGAGAACGAGTTCGCCGTAATTCCAATTTCAATACTCGTGTACATACCTTTTGTTCCTTGGAGGTTATACAAAACATCTTTCGGAAGCGTGCGTGTATTCTTTTCTTCAATAATCAATTCATCATCAAGGAAGAGTCGAACCCAGCCTTTTTTCTTTTGTGAAAGATGTGTTTCTAAGGTGATTTTGAACCATTGATTTCGTGGAAAGCTATGGGATTGTTGTTCCAAGTTTCCTTCTTTGAATTTAAATTCAACGGCACCGTAATTGCCACTTCCAACATTGGCTACGCGAATTCCAGGACCGGCACCCACGGGCGTTTGCTCTTCCAAATCGAGTAAGAATAACCAATCGAGTTCTTGTTCTCCATCGATGTAATACCAAACGGAAGAACGAACGGTTTCTCCATCGTAAAAGGCCATTTTTTGTTTGAATAAACTACATTTTGACAGCTTTTCTTCCGTACTAACTACGGCATCAAACTTTAAACTGGTTGTTCCCGAATGAGCGTGTTCAGTGGAAAGTGTAATGCTATTTACATCGTAGGTTTGTTGTGTGGCCGACCAATAGACGTCGTTATCAACTACCAGTTCGTCAAAAGAAGCATAGCTTTCGAAGTCATCTGAGAATGCATTGGGGCCGCCGAAGTGCTTTTCTTTGTTGCAGCCAAAGAGAACAGCGCTGAGACCGAGAAATAAAAAGAACTGTTTCATTTGCTAAGGTTTTGGTGCATTGCGTAATTTGAATCCGATACTGATTCCGCCCCAATGTTCCCACTGGAAATCGACCAAGTAGGAAACGAGTGGTGTGTAGGCGAAACGATAAAACATGCGACTTCCTTCGGGTTCCAGACGGTACCCAAGTGAAAAGGGCATACGCAAGAAAGCACTACCGCGTGTTGTAACGGTGAGTGATTGTCCGATACCAACATCCAATCCATGTTTGTGTCCGCGCACGAAGTGTAGCATCACAGGGAAAATGATAGCAGCACCGTTGTTTTTATCGACATAGGTTCCACTAATTCCTGTTCGAAGAATCCATCGGTTGTGCTGGGTTGAGTGAAAGTTCCATTCATGATTTAACGACCCGAAACCGCCTGCACCACCTAATTCCAAGTAAAGACTATTGTGACGTGGATAGCGTCGCATTCTTTCAGGAACGAAGTAAGCCTGAGTCGTATTACTTTTGATGATGTTTTCTGAAATAATTGGCTCATCTTGCCCGAACGAGAAATGCGTAAAGAGGATGGCAAACAGTGCTAAGAGAATTGATTTCATTATTTCCAACTTGAAATCGTTTGTTTACACTCTTTGAGGGCAGATTTTAGATAGTCAACATCCTCCTGATCAACGTATGCCTGCGTTGAAAGACGCAAGAAGATTTGATCTTTCCATTGGAAAACAGGGATTTCAATTTTGTACGTATCGTACAAGAGAGATTTGAGTTCATTTCCGTCGTCAATAGGAATGGGAACGCTGCACATTTGTCCTAAGAACTCCGAGTTGACAGCTGTAATTGGTTTCGTTCCTGCAATGTCACAGAGGTCTTCGTAGTTGTCTAAAATCATTTGCTTGCAACGACTAGATACGGTTCCCCAATCGTTTTGATCCATGTATTCCAGAATTTTTGGAAGTGTCAAAAAGGCGGAATAGTCTCGTGTTCCCTGAAGTTGATGATAATCCAAGAATTTTGATTTCCCCGGCACCTCGGCTTCGTATCCCCAACTGATGATGAGCGGATCAAAATCATTTTGAAATTCTTTGGTGACGTATAAGAACGAGCAACCCTTTGGTGCCATCATCCATTTGTGGCAAGCTCCTGTATAAATATCTGCCTTCAAAGATGAAAGGTCGAGCGGAATGTGTCCGGGAATGTGTGCTCCGTCAACAATCGTGATTAATCCCAATTCTTTTGCGCGTTCACAGATTTCTTTCACGGGAAAAACGGTGGCAGTCATACTCGTTATCTGACTAATAAAAACCGCTTTGGTTTTGTGCGAATAGCCTTTCCAGAAATGATCGAGAAACTCTTCTTTTGTCCGAATCCCCAAAGGAATTTCCTGTTGAACATAACGCGCTCTCGCTTTTTTACAATAATAATTCCACGTACGATCCATGGCTCCGTACTCATGATCTGTTGCTAGAATTTCATCACCTGGCAGCAGGGAAAAACTCTTTGCAATTATATTGATGGCGTATGAAGGATTCATGGTCATTACGAGATCATCCGGATCGCAATGAATGTATTCGGCCAGTGCACGCTTTGAAATTTCAAGCTGTTTGTTTCCGTCATGAACAAAAAACTGAACAGGATCTTGTTCCAGTCGTCGTTGCCAATATTGGTAATCGTCAAAAATGGGAGATGGACAAGCTCCAAAGGAACCGTGATTCAAGTGTCTGTAGTTAGGATTCAGTAAAAAATCATTTTTTAAGTTCATGTAAAAACGAATTGGAATGTGTGTCGAAGATACGAATTCTAATGGTTTATTTACTGATTGTAAATCATAGTTAAAGGCATGCTTTTGTGTGGTTTGCGATAGAAAATATGTAAATTTGTTTAGTGACTACTATGATAAACTACTTGATTTTGCTGTTTGTCTCTCTATTCTGTGGGAGTCTTGCTCATGCACAAGCGAACAAGGATAGCGCGGAAGCATACGATTATTTTGCTCTGTTCGAAGAGTACGAATATACCGATACGTTCAAAGCACGTGTGTATTCTGATTCTGCATTGTACTTCGCCAAACGTTCAAACTCACTAGCTATTTTAGCACGGGCCAATCAATTCAAAGGTTGGTATTATCAAGATCAATCAAAATTCTCGAATGCCAAAGAGTGTTTCTCGAAATCACTCGCAGGATTTATCAAAGCGAAAAACAAGCAGGGTATTGCGGATGCTTACGGAAACTTGGGGAATATCTGCTTTGATATGAAAGATTACGTACAGAGTTTGGATTACCAGTTGAAATCTGTTCGACAGAATGAAGAAATTCTAAGTTCAAACGAACTGTCAGAAGATGAACGAGGTCGTGCACAGGAAGGAAAAACATACGCTCTTAGCAATATCGCATCGATTTTTAGTGCACTGGATTTGTACGACAAAGCCTTGGAATATGAACAGAGAAGTCTGGAGGCGGAAATTGTAGCTGGAAACAAAGTCGGGCAGGGGATTTCCTATTCAGCCATTGCAACGACGTACAGGGATCTCAATCAGGCAGACAGTGCCGAGTTTTACTATCGAAAAGCAATTAAAATCTTCAAAGAAGAAGGGTATGAGACATTTCTTCCGTCTTCTTATTACAAGTACGCGTCCATGAAAGGTACGTCGTTATCGAAAGAAGAGCGAGGGAACATGTTACAAGAAGCGTATGAGATCGATAAACGTGCCGGAAACCGAAATGGAATGGTGATGGGGTTGTTGGGGCTCGCTGATTATCAATTTAATGAGTTGTCTCGAGATAGCTTAACTTCCCTTTTGGATCAAGCGATTGAATTGATTAGGACCTACGATTTAGCGCATCACTTGGAACGCTTCAATAAGATTTCGTCAAAAGCAAGTGCGCGCTTTGGCGATTACCAAGAAGCTTATTCGTACTTACAAGAGTATATCCGACTGCGAAAGATTTCAGATAAGCAAAAGAAGAATCGTGAAATTCTCACGGCGGAGGTAAAGTATGAAGTCCAGTTGAAAAGTCATCAGGACAGTTTGAAACTAGCAGAGAGTTATGACTTGAAACGTGCGAAGGATCAGAAGAAAATTGCCGATCAGCGTTCGTGGATTTCGCTCGGAATTCTTGGCGGAATTGTATTATTGGGGTCACTTTCCTTTTTAGTCTATGCGAACCGAAAGAAACGAAGATTGAATAACTTCCTATCAGAGAAGAACACCGTGATTAAGAATCAAAAGGACATTGTCGATAAAAAAAACAAGTCGATATCGTCTTCCATTGCATATGCACAGCGACTACAATCGGCCATTTTGCCCAAGCGTTCAGAAATCGAAGAGCATTTTTCTGACAGCTTTTTGATTTTCAAACCGAAAGATGTGGTGAGCGGTGATTTCTACTGGTTCGAAGTTTATGACGGTCGCATTTACATCGCTGCTGCAGACTGCACGGGACATGGTGTTCCAGGAGCAATGGTGAGTGTTGTCTGTAGTAATGCCTTGAGTCGAGTACTGAAGGAATTTGGAGTTACTGAACCTCGAAATATTTTGAGAAGGACACGCGACGTAGTAATCGAAACCTTCGGTCGAAGTAAAGAACAGGTGGAAGATGGAATGGATATTTCTTTGTGTTCCATCGATCAAAAAACGGGAAAAGTAGTCTTTGCTGGCGCGAATAATCCGTTATGGGTGGTGCGAAAAAACGAATACAAAAGTGAATCGACAGGAGCGGATCGCATCTTGGAAGGCGAAACACATCATCTGCTAGAATTTAAAGGAGACAAACAGCCCGTTGGACCGTACCCAATCATGAATGAGTTTACGGATCGTGAAATTCAGTTGTGTCAAGACGATATTTTGTATTTATTCTCAGATGGATTTTCTGATCAGTTCGGTGGAGAAGAAGGAAAGAAGTTTATGTCTGCCCGTTTGAAAAAAGAACTGTTAAAGCGTAGCGAAGTACCATTACATCAGCAGGAGACTCAAATTGATGCGATTTACGAAAACTGGCGGATCAATCACGAACAGGTAGACGATGTTTGTATGATCGCGATCAAACTATAAAAAGAAAACCGCTCCAATTTTCATCAGAACGGCTCTCATATATTTGTTGTAAAGGATGCTTATTTCAAGGTTGCCAATCCTTTGATATACATAATGTATTCTTCCAATGTTCCTGTTAACATTTTCTCGATGGCTGTTGTTTTATTATCGTTTTTCATAGCGTTGTGTTTTGTTGTTGCTATGAGTGTTTCAAATGCCGTGCCAAAAAAATATAATGTTGTTTTACAGATTGTTAAGGTCGTATTTCTAGTCGAGTTTAGCTCTGTCAAATGCTAACATGGTGTCAGCGTTTGTTGGAACTATTTGGGATTCTAGCATCAGCACTTCTCGCTGATCCCGATCAATTTGGTCATTGTATTTTTATTTGGTCGTATTCGAATTAACGAATTAGTAGAATGGTTTTATGTGTAGAACCACTCATGTTCCATTCTAACTATTTATGAGATAGGTTGTTTTAGTTACTAGGTTTCGAAAGTACGAATAACTCCAGAAAATCGTAAGGTCAAAAACGAATCAAACCGCCAAAGAATAGCGTATTTTTGTCTCGGTTATGAGTAAGATAAAATCGAAAGATCCCTACGCAGCCTTTAGGCTAAAGGAGTTCAAAAGCTTTTTGGTGATCCGTTTTGCAATGGTGTTCGCCTGGTCGATGCAGTTTATCGTGATCGAATGGGAAGTGTACAACATCACGAAAGATCCGTTGTCGCTTGGGTTGATCGGTTTGCTCGAAATTATTCCTTCGCTATCCGTAGCGTTGTTCGCGGGACATTTTGTGGATCAGAATGAGAAAAGAAGCTTGCTGATGAAATGTCTTTTGGGCTTTTCGATGATCAGTTTAACGCTTGTAGTGTTGACATGGAGTGGAATGGAGGAGTTTCTATCCAAGAATCAAATACTTTGGGGAATTTATGCCTGCGTTTTTGTCGGGGGAATCGTTCGTGCGTTTATCGGGCCTACGATCTTCTCACTGATGGGCTTAATTGTTCCCAAAAATCTTTACGCGAATGCCGCTACGTGGAGCAGTTCTGCCTGGCAAATGGGATCTGTAATTGGGCCCGCAACAGCAGGATTTGCGATTCTTTGGTTCGGTGTTTCATGGTCGCTCGCGATTGTTTTATTCTTTGCATTTATCGCATTGATTTTTATGTTTCGAATTGAACGAAAGCCTGTCGTAAATAAGAAAATTGGAGAACCGATCATTCAAAGTTTGAAAGAAGGAGTTCGATTTGTTTTTAAGACGAAAGAAATCCTAGGAGCACTCACTTTGGACATGGTGGCCGTTTTATTTGGAGGTGCAATTGCCTTGCTGCCCATTTTCGCTACCGATATTCTTGGAGTTGGGGCGTTAGGTTTTGGTGTGCTACGAGCGGCTCCCGCAGTTGGATCATTTCTCACCATGATGACATTGGCCTACTATCCCATTCGGAAAAATGCAGGGCGAAAACTGTTGTTTGCCATTACTGGATTTGGATTGAGCATCATCCTTTTTGGATTGTCTGAATGGTTCATCTTATCCATTTTCGCCTTGTTTATGAGTGGAGTAACAGACGGTATATCAGTGGTAATTCGAAGCACGATTCTGCAAATCTACACACCTGACGAAATGAGAGGGAGAGTTTCTTCGGTGAATTCAATGTTTGTTGGATCTTCCAATGAACTTGGGGCTTTTGAGAGTGGCGTCACAGCAAAATTATTTGGAACAGTTCGAGCCGTTGTGGGCGGAGGAATCATGACGATACTAATCGTGAGTTACACTGGTTTCAAAATCCCAAAACTGCGAAATTTGGAATTTACAGATCAAGATTAGATAGGATTAGCTCCTTGCTATTTTACCAAATGCCAATTCGTATACGGAAAGAAGTCTCTTCCAATCATACGTTCAATTGAACTCAAAAAACGATACTTAGGCTGCTCGTGCTTCATCGGAGGACGATTCAATTTCCCAGACTTCGTCTGATTCAATTTGTGCTTCCATTCGATGCGTGCGATTAAATCCTTCATCACTTCAGGGTGTGTGCCCTTAAATGTTGGGATCTTTCCGAGTGGACCGTAATCGAATTCGTTGGGCTTGAGTTTATATTCACCAGTAATGGTTTCTCGTCCGTGGTGCATCGAATCTTGCTCTTTCTTTTTCGATTGCATCAACTCAGGAGGACGCACCCAACCGTAGTGGTAAATGTGTGCATTGGACTTAACAACATTTAATTTCTCGTTGTCCTTACGTCGAAATGACTGCGCATCTTTATAAGAATAGACATCGCAATTGTTCTTCACAACACGAATTTCATTCTTGTACCATCCATGAAATGGCAAGTAGTGATTGTAATCGCCAAAGAAATGGTAGTAATCGAATAGCAAGCCATGAATGTTTGGATCGTCCTTATGCTTTTTACACATCGCAACAATCGTTTCCAAATCTTGCTCATGAACCACTTCGTCCGCTTGTAAATAAAAGCACCAATCACCTGAACATTGCTCTAAAGCGAAAGTCGTTTCATTGGCGAAAATCTTTCCATCCACAAATTCTTGCTCCGACCATACACGGTCAAAGATTTTGATTTTATCCGAACCGATAGATTCAATTTTTTCACGGGTTTTGTCGCCTTCCGAGTTATCGCCAAGCGCTACCACAAACTCATCAACAATAGGTAAAATGGAACGAATCGATTCTTCGATTGGGAAATAATACGTGTCGGCATTGCGCACCATCGTAAAACCACTAATTGTCATACTACAGTTTGTTTGAATCCAAAGTTGGATGATTTCGAGCTCAAAGATAATGAAAGAATTGGG
Source organism: Flavobacteriales bacterium (assembly GCA_013373595.1). Taxonomy (GTDB): domain Bacteria; phylum Bacteroidota; class Bacteroidia; order Flavobacteriales_D; family Crocinitomicaceae; genus UBA4466. The sequence goes on from JABXHO010000151.1 coordinate 28,773, forward strand.
TCTGTCGGGCTGTTTAGTGGCAGGCCTACCATTCGAGTTTACAAAATTTTAAAACTCCTAACACGGATTTAATACAAGCACATTTTATTCTTCATCCCCTTTGGAATTTGACTTCAGAACTTTGCAAAAAACAAATACACAACATGAAGAAAATCTATTATTTAGCAGCAGCCTTTTCGCTTTCTTTGGCGAGCAGTGCGAACGCGCAAATTGGTTTCGATCCAGAAATTGATTTTGAATTAGTGCCAGATGTGGTTGTTGTACCACCATCACCTATTCAAAGTCAAGTTTTGTTTATCGGAGGACATGACACCGTTCAAACAACAGCGACCTACGGAAACCCAGCAGGAGCAGTTTTGGCAAAACAATGGCATGATTTCATCGGGTTTACGCCAGACAATACACCTGGATCGCAGGATTTAGGATGGTTATCGATTAACCATGAAATGATTTCAAGTGATGCGAACATCGGAGACGGTGGTGGAATGACAGTTTTCAAAGTAAAAAGAGATCCCAATACCGATTCACTAATCATCGTTGAACAAACATTGTCTGACGGTAGAACTGGAAAATTCTTCAATGTTGACTTCGTCAATACAGTTGGAGAAACGGGAATGAACTGTGGAGGAATTGTTTCTGAAGCGGATGGTAGAATTTGGACAGCGGAAGAGTGGTTCAGAGAAAATAACGCATCTATCTTCGAAAATGGAGCCGGAGTATTGGATACCAATGATGTAACAATTGCAGGTTCTGGAATTGCTATGGCAGACGGTCAAACAATTAAGAAGTACGAAAACTTCAACTGGATGGTAGAAATTGATCCAAAAGAAGCAGTTGCCATTCGTAAACAATACAACTGGGGACGCCAACCATTCGAAGGAGGTGTGATTATGCCCGATAACCAAACGGTTTATCTTGGTGCAGACAATACACCAGCTATCTTCTCAAAATTTGTAGCTGACACACCAGGTGATTTCACACAAGGAACATTCTACGCCTACCGCGAAGATGATCAACAAATGCGTTTATCTCACCGTTACTCGTTGGAAGATACGTACTCGGAAATCTCAGCATACGATGCTTCAACAGAGCGTGTTTACTCAACAAGTAGCAACGGAGGAGGAATCTACGTAGCACAATTAACTGCAAACGGAATGGACAGCTTAACGTTCATCGATTTGAGTGCGTACGGAACACCGACTTCAGTGGCGGTAAAAAATGGAATTATTGCTGTTTCTATTCCTGCTGCGATCGAACAAAACAACGGTCAGGTAATTTTCATCGAAAACGTAAACCATACTATTGTTAATACAGTAACGGTGGGTGCGCTTCCAGATATGTTGACCTTTACACCTGATGGAACGAAAGTAATTGTGGCGAACGAAGGAGAACCAAATGATGATTATACAGTAGATCCAGAAGGAAGCGTTTCGATTATTGATGTTTCTGGTGGAGTAACTTCTGCAACAGTTCAAACAGCTGGTTTCGGAGCATTCACAGTAGGAATGTTGAACAACGTCCGCATCTTCGGTAACGGGACAACAAACGTAGCGCAAGACTTGGAGCCAGAATATGTTGCCGTAAATGCAGCATCAACGAAGGCCTACATTGCACTTCAAGAAAACAATGCAATTGCTGTTTTGGACATCGCGTCAGCAACCATTACAGATATCATCGGATTGGGATACAAAGATTACAGCACGGCACAAAATGCCATTGATGCATCAGATGATGATAACGCAATCGGGAACTTCCAACAATGGGATAACTTGTACGGAATGTATCAGCCAGATGCAATTACCATTATTGAAATCGCAGGAACTGAGTACTTGTTGACAGCGAACGAAGGTGATTCACGAGATTACGCTGGATACTCTGAAGAAGAGCGCGTAGCAGATATCGTATTAGATCCAACTGCATTTCCGAACGCAGCAGCAATTCAGGCGGATGATATGTTGGGTAGATTGAAAATTACAACATCGCAAGGAGACATCGACAATGATGGAGATTTTGATGAGTTGTACTCCTACGGTGGACGTTCATTCTCTATTTGGGACTTGAATGGAAACTTGGTGTTCGATAGCGGAAATGAGTTTGCTTCAATCTTGGCAGCGAACTTCCAAAACAACTACGCAGACAACCGTGATGACGACAAAGGTTCTGAACCAGAATCTATTACTACGTTGGAAGTTGGAGGTCGTACTTTTGCTTACATCGGATTAGAAAGAGCAGCAGGAGTAATGGTATACGATATCACAGATCCTCAAAATGCATTCTACGTGAATTACTTCAACAAAAACGGAGTAGATGAAAGTCCAGAAGGATTGTTAGCAGTTCCAGCTGCGGATAGTCCAAATGGAAAACCATTCCTGTTGTCAACAAACGAAGCGAATGGATCGTACGGAGGTTCAATTTCAGTATACAACATCAATGGATTTGATGGAGAAAAGTGGATTCAATTGGATAACACGTCAATGGAAAAAGCATTGAACGTTCAGGAAGAAGCCATCAATGCGGGAGCAACAATGTACAACCGTTTGGAATGGGTAGCGTACAATGAGCAAGACGGAAACGTATACTTGACAGAGACAGGAAGAGACAATCCAGGATCAAAATGGAGAGATGAGCTAGCGCGCGGAGGTGTATTCGCATCGCACCATACAGCTCGTGCAACAGCACAAGGAACTACGCCAGATGATGGACAATATGTAGATTACTACGGACGTGTATTGAAATTTGACGTAGCCGCAGATGGTTTCGTAACAGCATTGGAAGCAGGACCAGAATTCAACGGAACACCAAATGTTTCTTTGTCTGATTACCCTGAAGTACACCTTTCAAACCCTGATGGATTGACATTCATGACTGTAGGGCAGAAAACGTACATGGTAATTTGTGAAGATTTGAATGGAACATCGAATGGAAGAATGCCAGCTGGAATTTCGAATCGTTCATGTGAATTGTTCATCTTGGATATGGATATCGTTAACCCACAATTGAATGATTTAGTTCGTATCGCTCAAGTTCCATTGGGAGCAGAAGTAACGGGAGTTCGTGCGACGCCAGATGGAAAAACATTGTTGTTCAACTCACAGCACCCAAGCAGCTCAAATCCTTTCCCATACAACAATTCAATTACAATTGCCTTGACGGGATGGGATCAATTGGGGACATCATCAGTAGATGAATTGGCTCAAAATGAAGTGTTCACGGTGTATCCAAACCCAACATCACGTATCGTTTATTTCAACGAAAGAATGGATGTTGCTTTGTATGATACTTACGGTAAAATTGTTCGCGTAGAGCGCAACACGAAATCGATGGATATCATGGGAATGGAACCAGGAACGTACTACATCAAAAACGCTGCTGGATTAACCAAAAAGTTGATCATTCAATAAAGATTAACCACTATTAATCTAACTAACTACTACGATGTCACCCGCTAATTCTAGTGGGTGACATTTTTAAATATTAATGATTTAATAGATATGAAAAAAATAGCTGTTGTAGTTGGAACATACGTTGGAGTTTATTTCGCGTGCTTGGCGCTTCTTTCGTGGAATCGCCCAGCAGAAGGAACGGTGAAAGAACTTCCATCCATTGGGATTCAGGAAAAATTTGAAGA